>DASQSO010000160.1:0-4309 GCA_035642335.1 Caulobacteraceae bacterium | reverse complement strand
GCGCCGCGCCGCGCGGTGGGTCGGTCTCGCCGAAGCTGGCCGCGAAGGAGACGCCCTCGATCGGCTGTTGCGTCACCCCGGCGATGGTTGGCGGCGGCGTCATGCCGATCAGGTCCATGAGGGTCGGGGTCACGTCGCTGGCGTGGCGGAAGCCGTGGCGCAGCTCGCCGCGGGCGGCGATGCCGTTCGGCCACGACATCACCAGCGGATCGCGGATGCCGCCGCCGTGGGTGTTCTGCTTATAGCGTTTCAGCGGGGTGTTGGAGGCCATCGCCCAGCCCCAGGGGAAGTTGGAGTGGGTGTCGGGACCGCCGATGTCGTCGATGCGGGCGATCTTTTCCGCCAGTGGCTCGGGCTTGGCGTTGTAGGGGCCCATGGCGTTGACGAAGCCCAGCGGCCCACCCTCCTGGCTGGCCCCATTGTCGCTCATCACCAGGATCAGGGTGTCGTCGCGCAGGTTCGCCTCCTCCAGGAAGGCGACCAGCCGCGCCAGGTTGCGGTCGGCGTGATCGAGCATGGCGGCGAAGGCGGCCTGCAGTCGGGTGAAAAGGCGCTGTTCGTCCGGCGAATGCTCCGCCCAGGGCCGCACGAAGTCGTTGCGCGGCGGCAGGCGGGTGGCGGCCGGCACGACGCCCAGGTCCTTCTGCCGCGCCAGGCGCCGGTCGCGTTCGGCGTCCCAGCCGTCGGCGAACACCCGATCGTAATGCATGATCAGCTCGCGCGGCGCCTGGTGCGGGGCGTGGCAGGCGCCGAAGGCCAGCCAGGTCAGCCACGGCGTGTCCGGCGCATCGGCGGTGTGGTCGGCGATGAAGCGGATCGCCTGGTCGGTCAGATCCTCGGTCAGATGATAGCCGTCGGCATAGCCGCGCGGCTGTTCGATTGGGGTGTTATCGCGCACCAGTTCCGGCGCGTATTGGTCGGTCTCGGCGTCCATGAAGCCGTAGAACCGGTCGAAACCGCGTCCCAGCGGCCAGCCGTCGAACGGTCCGGTCGGCCCTGTCTCGGTCAGCGAGGTGACATGCCACTTGCCCAGCATGTAGTTTCGATAGCCGCCGGCGCGCAGCATCTCGGCCAGGGTGCCGGCCTCGGGCGCGATCTTGCCGCGATAGCCGGGATAGCCGGAATCGAAATTGGCCAGGCAGCCGACGCCGACGGAGTGGTGGTTGCGTCCGGTGAGCAGCGCCGCCCGCGTGGTCGAGCACATGGCGGTGGTATGGAAGCCGGTATAGCGCAGTCCCTCGGCCGCCAGCCTGTCGATGGTCGGGGTGGCGATTGGCGAGCCGTAGCAACCGAAGTCGGAAAAACCGACATCGTCGAACAGCACCACCAGAATGTTCGGCGCCCCCTTCGGCGCCTTGCGCGCCTCGGGCCACCACGGCGTTGAGTCCGCGATGGTCCGTCCGATCTTCGCCCCGCTCATGGTTTCCTCAAGGCCCCCGCTTTGCCATGCACGCTAGAGCGGGTTGAGGAAAAGTGCGAAGCGGTTTTCCGCCCGCAACCCGCTCTAACTATAGAAGCGATCACGTTTTTGAATTTGGATTGAATCAATCCAAATTCAACGTGATCTAGGCCGCGCCACCCGCCCCGCAAAGGGCGCCGTAGGGTCAGGAGGCGGCGGTCGGGTTGGCGAAAGAGGCGTTAGCGAAAGCGGTAGGCCAGCTTCAGGCCGGCGTCGTTGATACTCTCGTTCGCGCCGTGGCCCAGGATCTGGCCATTGGATTGATGGACAAATTCGGGGCCGATCGCCCAGTGACGGGCGAAACGCCATTGTACCGCGAACGCTTCGCGAAACAGCACCTTGGAGCCGAGCAACAGTCGGTGTTCGCGGTCGAACGCGCCGGCCGGCCCAAGCGGGGCGTTGGTCACCCCGTCGTTCAGGGCCAGGCCAAAGTCCACCGAGCCGTAGATCGGGCCGAACAGCCGGTGGTCCCATACCAGGCCCGCGCCAGCGGAATTGGTGCGGCCGACGGAATTTGGCGCCACGAAAACATTTATCCTCGGCGCGCCGAGGAAGCGGAGGAAGAACGGGCGCACGGTGTCGACTTCGAACTGGACGTCCTCGGTGCCGCTCTCCTTGCCACTGTTGATATTACTGGTGTCGTGGGCAAGGCCGGTGACCGAGACCTCATCGATGACGTCGGCGCTCGCCCTGACGGGGAGGGTCAGCAACAGGACCGCCGCGGTGGCGAGGAGGGTGACGGCGCGAAAAGTGGGCATCATGGACTACCGCTCGCAGGCGTCGGTGGCTAGGGCGCGACCGACGGTCGGCGGGTATCAGTTAGTAAGCCCAGTATCGGATTCATTGCCCGCTCGACACAGTTTTTTCAAAAAAACTCAGGTCTGCCGCCAATGGAGGCGCCGCGCCTTGGTCCTACTCAGCGGCGATACGGATCGGGTCGCGCTGTTTGGCCGAGTAGTAGGAGGCGTTCATCGCGCCGGATGAGGCTTGGCGGGCGAAGCGGATCAGGTGGCGCGAGACCAGCCCCGCCTGGATCACCGGCTCGATCTGGCCGCGCTTCAGCTTCGGCCAGGCGAAGGCCCAGAAGGCGTGGCGGTAGTCGCTGCGTACGCCGACCTTCCAGAGGATCTTGGCCAGCAGGCCCATGCCCAGCCGAATGTTGCGCCAGGAGGTCCGCTGCTTGCTGGCCGGCCGCGGAAAACGGTTGGCGTAGGTGGTCACGACCTGATGTTCGTAGCGCTCGAACAGGGCTGCCGGATCGTAGGCCTCCGCCATGGTCTCGCGCCACATCTCCACCACCGCGTCGTAGGGCAGCAGGAAATCGACGTTGGATTCGCGCTCGTCGTCGTGGATCAGCCGTCCGCTGCGCTTCAGCCGGTCCCACAGCGGCGTCTGCGGCAGGGCCTGCAGCAGGTTGATGGTCAGCATCGGGATGCGCGAGATCTTGATGAAGTCGAGGATGCCGCGGCCGCTCTCCAGCGTGTCGGTGTCGAGGCCGAGGATAATGACGGACACCACCTCCATGCCGTAGCTGTTCAGGGTGCGGACGCCTTCCAGGATCGGCACCATCATGTTGTGCGACTTGGACATCGCTTTCAGCGCCTCGGGATCGGGCGTCTCGATGCCGCAGAACACCGTCTCGAAGCCGGCCTCGCGCATCATGGCCAGAAGCTCGGGCGCGCGCGCTATGTTCAGCGTCGCCTCGCAGGCGAAGGAGAGGGCGTAGCCGTTGCGCCTCTGCCAGTCGATCAGATGCGGCAGGAGCTCCTTCACCGCCCGGCGATTGGCGATGAAGTTGTCGTCGACGAAATAGACCGCGTTGTTGACCCCTTGCTCAAGCAGCTTGTCGAGTTCGCGCAGAATCTGCTCGGGCGACTTCAGCCGCGGCACCCGGCCGTAGAGGCCGGGAATGTCGCAGAATTCGCACTGGTAAGGGCAGCCGGACGAGAACTGGACGCTGCCGAGGAAATAGCGTTCGATCTCCGCCAGTTCATAGGCCGGCGGCGGGCATTCGGTCAGCGGGCGCTTTTCCTTGGTGGTCAGCACCACCTGGCTCGGCGGCCGCGAGCAGTCCGCGGACAGGCGCGCGAACAGCGCCTCGGTGGCGTCGCCCAGCTCGCCGATGTGGAGATAATCGAAGTCGGGATAGTAGTCGGGGCAGGCCGACACGGACGGCCCGCCCAGCACCGCGACCCGGCCCGCCTTGTGCGCCCGCGCGCAGATGTCGTGCATCCGCGGCTGCTGCACATGCATGCCCGAGACGAACACAACCTCGGCCCAGGCGAAATCGGCCGCAGTCGCCGGGGTCATGTTCTCGTCGATGAAACGGACGTCCCAGTTGGCGGGCAGGGCGGCGGCGATCACCAGTAGGCCCTGCGGCGGCATGAAGGCCCTGACGTCCTTCATCAGCTCGTAGGCGTACTCGAACGTGCCGAACGAAGGCGCATAACGTGGCGACACGCAAAGCACACGCCGAGAGTTCAGCTGATCGGACTCGGTCAACAACTGTCCGCGACTCCCTCAGGCCCGCGTTCGAATCTACTCGACGCGGGATCACTCGCAAAGCGCCACGCGCCGCCAAACATTCCAAGCGGTGTTCGTCTAGATGTTGTCCTCCGGCCACGCTTCGGCAAGGACTCGTGCGTTTTTGATCGGCGCAGCTTAGAAACGGACTAAAGTCCACCCACGTTGTTCGCTGGGCGGGATGGAGGTGGGTGCATTGAGCAAGCGCGGGACGAAGACGGCGAAGACGATCACGGTTTTAGGCTCGACGGGGTCTGTGGGGACGTCGACGTTGGATCTGGCGGCGAAGGCGGTTGAGCACGGCTCGGCGGCGGTTGAGGTTGTGGC
>DASQSO010000159.1:0-2128 GCA_035642335.1 Caulobacteraceae bacterium | reverse complement strand
GGCGACGTGGAGCTGAGCGTCAAATATCGCTTCCTGCATCAGAGCGCCGGCAGCTGGTTGCCCGACGTCTCCGTCTTCCCGCAGATCAATCTGCCAACGGCCGGCGGACGTTTCGGCGACGGCCGCGCCTCGTACTTCCTGCCGGTCTGGGCGGAAAAGGACTGGGGTCCCTGGTCGGCCTTCGGCGGCGGCGGCTACACCATCAATCCAGGGCCGGGCAACCGCAACTCCTGGCTGGTCGGCTGGGCGCTCACCCGCCAGGTCACCGACAAGCTGCAGCTGGGCGGCGAGATTTTTCATCAGACCTCGGTCGCGATCGGTCAGCCGTCGACGACCATGGCCAACCTGGGCGTCATCTATCAGCTGAACCCGCGCATCGCCTTCCTGGCCTCGGGCGGACCCAGCCTCGTGACCCCGGGTGGGGGCGACTTCTACGCGGCGCTGCAGATCAGCTACTAGTGTCCCGAGTCCGAAGTTCGCCATCGTTTGTGGCAAGCGCCGAGCGAACTTCGAACTCGATAAGGACACTAGCAAGGCTATGATTCTAGTGTGGTTTACGAATTTGAAGTTCGCCACCGAGCCTGCCCCAACGAGAGGGCGAACTTCGAGTTCACCACACTAGGCGCCCGCCACCGGGCCGCCCGCGGGGTCTCGATGATGCGGCCGCCGCCGGTTCCGCCTGCCGGTCCGGCGCCCGCCGAGCCTGGCAGCGCCATTCACCGACCCGCCGCGGCCATGTCGAGATTGCGTCGCGACGGAAACCGTAGCCGTCGCGCGTGCAATACCGGGGCAAAACCAGGGTGCACTCTCGGGCGCATCGTCTTTGTCGGGAATCCTAGAACACCATGAACCTCCTCCTCCGCGCCTCCGCAAGTCTCGCGGTCATGGCCGCCGTCATCTCGGTTGCCTACGCCGCCGAAGCTCAGGATCAGGCGCCCACACCGGGGTCGCCGCCCTCGGCCGAACAGCGCGCCGCCTGGATGCATGACCGCCAAGAGGCCCGCGCCAAGGCGTTGCATGCCATCCTCAATCTTCGCCCGGACCAGGAAGCCGCGTTCCAGGCCTTCCAGGCGGCCATGACGCCGCGGCCGAGCCAGCGCCACGAGCACAAGGACCGCGGGGCCTTGGACGCCATGACCACGCCCCAGCGGCTCGACCGCATGGCCGATCGCATGGCCAAGCGCCAGGCCGAATTCCAGCGCCGCGCCGATGCGATCAAGATCTTCTACGCGGCGCTCAGCCCCGATCAGCAGCGGGCGTTCGACGCCGTGCCGCTGATAGTGGGCGGCCATCGTCGCGGCATGGGCCACGGCCGGCTGGACCACGGCCCCGCCGCTCAAGGCTAGGTCGCCAGTCTTCGCACCGATTGGGCTGGGCCCGCTACGCGGCGAGCCCGGCGCCTTCGCGCCCAGTCAGCGTAGCGGGCTGATTTGTCGCGACTATTTGCCGAGCCATCGACGTTGAGCGGAACCGCGCTGGGCTATAGACTCAACCGCGAGTCGGCGCGGGGGGAGCGGGGCCATGGGTGGGGGCGGTTCCTTCGGGCGCGAGGTCGACATGCGGTTCGGCGTCGCCCGCGCCTGGGCCCGCGCCGGCGAACTCGACCCGCGGGCGCTTGGGTCGCTCGACGAGAACAACGTGCGCGGCGCCCCGCCCAACCTGGGCCTGCTGGCGAGCTGGCGTTCGCGGTTTTGAACAAGCAAGCGGGCCTGGCCATCCTCGACCGGGACGGCGTGCTGAATGTCGATCCTGGCTACGCGCATCGCCCGGACCAGCTCGTGCTGGTCAAGGGCGCAGCGGCCGCCGTGCGGAGGCTGAACGACGCGGGCTGGGCGGTCGCGGCAGTCACCAACCAGTCCGGCGTCGCGCGCGGTCTCTATGACGAGGCGGCGGTCGGGCGCTTCCATTCGGCGATGGACGCGGCGCTGGCGGCCGCCGGCGCCCACGTCGACGCCTGGTACTATTGCCCCTTCCATCCGGATGCGGTGGTGGCCGCCTATCGCCACGCCGACCACCCGGACCGCAAGCCCAATCCGGGCATGGTGCTGCGCGCCTTGGCCGACTTCTCGGTTTCGCCGGCCAGCGCGTTCCTGATCGGCGACCAGGCCAGCGATATCGAGGCGGCCCG
>DASQSO010000158.1:0-5365 GCA_035642335.1 Caulobacteraceae bacterium | reverse complement strand
TGCGCGGCGCCGGCGCGACCAAGCTGGCGTCCGGTCTTCTCTTCCTCAGCCTGTGGGTCGTCCAGCTGCCGGCGATGTGGTGGATCGGCGTGGGGCTCGGCCAGGGCATCAACGGCGTCATCCTGGTGCAGGTCTGGATCTCGGTCATCGACGCGGTGGTGCTGATGCTGCTCTGGCGCGGCGCCTTCTGGACCCGCGTGCGGATCGGCGGGGCCGCGCCGCGCCCGGCCCGATGAGACCGCCGCCGCCCTCCCGCATCGCCATCCTCGGCGGCGCCGGGGCTGGCAAGTCGACCCTGGCGCGCCGCGTCGGCGCGGCGCTCGGCCTGCCGGTGGTGCATCTGGATCGGGTTGTGTTCGGCCCCGGTTGGATCCGGTTTCCGGTCGCTGAGGCGCGCGAACGGCTGGGGGCGATGCTGGCGCCCGGCGGCTGGGTGGTGGAAGGAACCTATCCCGAACTCGCCGACCTGATGCTGCCCCAGGCGGACCTGGTGATCTGGATCGACCAGCCGGCCTGGCTCCGGCTCTGGCGCGCCTGGCGCAAGACCCGCATCCACCGCGCCGGTTCGCGCGTCGACCGGCCGGACGACTGCGCCGAGGGGTTCAGCCTCGCCTATGCCAGGGACATATTGAGCTTCGGTGGCTGGTCGACAGGGCTGGGAAGCCGGCTGACCGAGGCGGCGGGCCGGGCGCCGCTGCGGCTGCGCGGCGATGCGGCGGTCGCCCGGTTCATCCAGAGCCTGGAAGCGCCGCAAAGTTAATGCGGCGTTAACCTATCCGCCGCTTTCCCTGAGCATCGCCAGGCGCGATGTTCAGGACCATATGACGAGCGCGATTCGCATCCTTGGCCTCGATCCCGGCCTGCGGCGCACCGGCTGGGGCGTCATCGTCATCGAGGGCGCGCGCCTGTCCCACATCGCCCACGGGGTGATCGCGCCGAGGGACACATTGAGCCTCTCCGAACGGCTGCTCTTTCTGTTCGAGGGGGTCTGCGAGATCGTCGCGGCCCACGCACCCCATGAGGCGGCGATCGAGGAGACCTTCGTCACCGCCAACGGCTCATCGACCCTCAAGCTCGGCCACGCCCGCGCGGCGGCGATGATCGCGCCGGCCCGCGCCGGCGTGCCTGTCGCCGAATATTCCGCCAAGTCGGTGAAGAAGGCGGTGGTCGGCGCCGGCGGGGCGGACAAGACCCAGGTCGCCTACATGATCGCCAGGCTGTTGCCCACCGCCGGCGAGCCCACCGCCGACGCCGCCGACGCCCTGGCCGTGGCCATCGCCCACGCCCACGCCCGGCGCGCGCGCGCTTTCGGGACCGCCGCATGATCGGCCGGCTGCGCGGTCTGATCGCCGAGATCGGCGAGGAAGACGCCCTGATCGACGTCGGCGGGGTCGGCTATGTGGTTCGCTGCGGCTCGCGCACGCTGGACCGGCTGCCGGCGCCGGGCGACGAGACGCTGCTGCACGTCGAGACCCAGTGGAGCGAGGCGTCCGGCATCCGGCTCTATGGCTTCCTGGCCCGCGACGAGCGCCGCGCCTTCGTGGCCTTGCAGAACATTCAAGGGGTGGGGCCGAAGGCGGCGCTGGGCGTGCTCGATGTGCTGTCGCCGGCCGAGCTGGCCGCGGCGGTGGCCCGCGACGACAAGGCCCAGGTCGGACGCGCGCAAGGGGTGGGCCCCAAGCTCGCCCAGCGCATCGTCACCGAGCTGAGGGACAAGCCGATCAGCGACGGGCCGGTCCAGGCCTTCCACGCCAGCGCCGCCGCGCCCCATACGCCCACGGTCGCGGGCGAGGCGGTCGCCGCCCTGCTTGGCCTGCAGATCGCCGAGGTGAACGCCCGCCGCGCCGTCGACGCCGCCCTGATCCGCCTGGGCGAGGACGCCGCCATTCCGGCCGTGATCAAGGCGGCGCTGCAGGAGCTGGGCCGGTGACCCGCCTTCGCCAAGGCTCCGGCGGGCTGGCCCGCCCTAGAGCCTCATCGGTCCAAGCCAATTCGTTCGCGCTTAGCGCCCCTTCTCCCCTCGCGGGAGAAGGTGGCCCCCTGGAAGGGGGTCGGACAAGGGGCCGCGCAGGCGCTTGGGACAGGCTCCCGGGAGAATGTGGAAATCTCGGCGCGGCCCCTCATCCGACGGGTCTCCGACCCGCCACCGTCGAGAGCGCGGCGCGAGCTCCGCTCGCGGCGATACGGTTCGCCAACGATTTGGCGAACCGTCGCTCTCGACCCCGCGAGGGGAGAAGGGCCGGATGGTGCAGGCGTCTCGATGGATTGGATTGGAGCACCAGGCTGAGCAGACTCGCCCCTAGCCACGCCCGGAGCCTAGGGCGATGACCCGCCTGGTATCCGGCGAGGCCGAGGCGTTCGAGCCGCCCGACCGGGCGCTGCGGCCGCAGACCCTCGCCGAGTTCGTCGGTCAGGAGCAGACCAAGGCCAATCTGGCCATCTTCATCGAGGCGGCGCGCGGCCGCGCCGAGGCGCTCGACCACGTCCTGCTGTTCGGGCCGCCGGGTCTGGGCAAGACCACCCTGGCACAGATCATCGCCCGCGAACTGGGGGTAAATTTCCGCGCCACCTCAGGGCCGGTGCTGGCCAAGGCGGGCGACCTTGCCGCCATCCTGACCAACCTGGAGCCCAACGACGTCCTGTTCATCGACGAGGTGCATCGCCTGGCCGCCAATGTCGAGGAGATCCTCTATCCGGCCATGGAGGACCATGTGCTGGACCTGGTGATCGGCGAGGGCCCCTCGGCGCGCTCGGTGCGCATCGACCTTTCGCCCTTCACCCTGGTCGCCGCGACGACGCGGGCGGGCCTGTTGGCCACGCCGCTGCGCGACCGGTTCGGCATCCCGCTGAGGCTGGAATTCTATACACCGGACGAGCTGAAACGGGTGCTGACCCAGGCGGCGCGCAAGCTGGGCGTCGCCCTGACCGAGGACGGCGCCGTCGAGATCGCCGCCCGCGCCAGGGGCACGCCACGGGTGGCCGGGCGGCTCTTACGCCGTGTGCGCGACTTCGCCGGCGCCGAGGGCGCGGCGCGGATCGACCGCGCCTGCGCCGCCCGGGCGCTGGCCAGGCTGGAGGTGGACGAAGCGGGGCTGGACAGCCTCGATCGCCGCTACCTGCGCGCCCTGATCGAGAACTATGGCGGCGGCCCGGCTGGGGTCGAGACCCTGGCCTACGCCATCGCCGAGGCCCGCGACGCGGTCGAGGACGTGGTCGAGCCCTTCCTCTTGCAACAGGGCTTCATCCAGCGCACCCCGCGCGGCCGCATGGCCTGCGGCAAGGCCTATCCGCACCTCGGCCTGACCGCGCCGACCGGCCTGCCCAGCGTCCAGCCTGGCCTGTTCGAGGACGAGGTCTGATGGGGGGTGGAACGAACATCTCACCCGTCATCGCCCGGCTTGTCCGGGCGATGACGGGCGGGGTCGGTCAGCCCTTTCGGGAACCAGCCGCGTGACCGGCCTTGCTCCCACCTCCGGCGTCTTCGAAGGCCGTGAGCACCTGCTGCCGGTGCGGGTCTATTACGAGGACACCGATCTGACCGGGGTGGTCTATCACGCCAACTACCTGCGCTATTTCGAGCGCGGGCGTTCGGATTTCCTCAGGTTGGCGGGGGTCAGCCACGCCAGCCTGCTCGAACTGGAAAACCCGGCCGCCTTCGCGGTGACCAAGATGGCCATCGAATTTCGCGCCGCCGCGCGCATTGACGATGCGCTTGAGGTGCGCACCCTGTTCGAGAGTACGCGCGGCGTTCGGCTGAACTTCGCCCAGCGAATCCTGCGTGACGGAGCTCTGATCGCCTCGGCCGCCGTCGAGGTCGTGTGCATCGACGCGCGGGGCCGCGCGCGAAGGCCGCCGAAGGAGGTTGTCGATGCGGTCAGCCCCTGGTTTCTGGCCGCCGCGCCATAGTTTCACCACCCTGGCTCGCCTACTGGGCGAGCCTTAGAATCGGAGCCCAAGACCCCTCGCATGGACGCCCACAGCGCGCTCACCCCCGAGAGCTTTTCCCTTCTCGCCGTCTTCCTGCGCGCCGATTGGGTGGTGAAGCTGGTGCTGGTCGGCCTGCTGCTCGCCTCGATCTGGTCGTGGACGGTGATCATCGACAAGCTGGTCCGCTTCACCGCGCTCAACCGCGAGGCCGACGCCTTCGAACGCGAGGTCGCCTCGGGCCGGTCGCTGGAGGACGTGGCCGCCGCGGCCGGCGCCGACCCCCGCCACGCCCTGCCGCGCATGCTGCAGGCGGCGCTGCGCGACTGGCGCGACGACCGCGGCAAGGGCGGCGACAACGCCGTGGCGCTTCTGCTGCAGCGGATCGACCGGGCGCTGGATTCGATCATCGCCCGGGAGAGCGCCCGGGTGGAGGATGGGCTGGGCTCGCTTGCCATCGTCGCCACCGCCTCGCCCTTCGTCGGCCTGTTCGGCACGGTCTGGGGCATCATGCACGCCTTCCAGGCCATCGCCGTCGAAAAGAACACCAACCTCGCCGTGGTCGCGCCGTCGATCGCCGAGGCTCTGCTAGCCACCGCCATCGGCCTGGCGGCCGCGATTCCCGCCTACATCGCCTACAACAAGTTCTCCACCGACGCCGGCAAGTTCACCAGCCGGCTGGAGGGCTTCGCCGACGAGTTGTCGGCGGCGGTGTCGCGGCGCCTCGCCGAGCGGATCAAGGGCTAGCCGGCCATGGCGCTCTCGCTCGACTCATCCAACATGCGCCGCGGTCGCCGCCGCGGCCGCAGCCGCCGGGCGCTGTCGGAGATCAACGTCACCCCGCTGGTCGACGTCATGCTGGTGCTGCTGATCATCTTCATGATCTCCGCGCCACTGCTCACCGCCGGGGTGCCGATCAAGCTGCCGAAGACCGAGGCCGGGGCGATCAGCGACCAGAACGAGCCCCTGACCATCTCCATCCGATCGGACGGGACCATCTTCGTCCAGGCGATCGAGACGCCGTTCGCCGAACTGGCGCCGAAGATGCGGTCACTGGCCGATTCCGGCTTCGACAAGCCGGTCTATGTCCGGGCCGACGGCCGGGCGCCCTATGCGGTGGTCGCCCAGGTGATGGCCAGCCTGTCGCAGTCCGGCTTCACTTCCATCGGCCTTCTGACCGATACCGGCGGGCCGTCGTCGGGCCTGGACAAGCCGGCCAATGGGGACGCCGCCGACGGGGACGCGCCCTAGGGTGGCCCGCGCGCGGACAGATCGCTATCCGGCCATGGCCGGTTCGGCGTTTCTGCACGCCGCCATCCTGATCGGCGGCCTGATCGCCTGGCCGTGGCTCTCCAAGCCGATCCACATGGGCGACGTGGTGCCGGTCACCCTGATCAACGCCGACCAGGCGCCCGCGCCCGCCCCGGCCGTACAGGCGCCC
>DASQSO010000157.1:0-2020 GCA_035642335.1 Caulobacteraceae bacterium | reverse complement strand
GGGGTTTTTCCGCGCTGGCAATACCCTGATCGACGACCCCGCCCCTCTGAGGGGGCGGCGCGCTCGTTCAGGCCCCTTGCGTCACGGCGTGCAGCCGGGCGTAGGTTCCGCCCTGAGCCACCAGATCGCCATGCCGGCCTTCCTCGACCACGCGGCCGTCCTGGAACACCAGGATGCGGTCGGCGTGGCGGATGGTGGACAGGCGGTGGGCGATGACGATGGTGGTCCGCCCGCGCATCAGGTCCTCGGTCGCCGCCTGCACCTCGCGCTCGGTCTCCACGTCCAGCGAGGAGGTCGCCTCGTCCAGCACCAGGATCGGCGCATCGGCCAGGAAGGCGCGGGCGATGGCCACCCGCTGGCGCTCGCCGCCGGAGAGCTTGACTCCCCGCTCGCCAACCAGGGTGTCGTAGCCGTTCGGCAGCTTTGAGATGAAGTCGTGCGCCCGCGCCCGTTTGGCGGCCAGCATGACCTCGTCCGTCGTCGCCCCCGGCCGCGCGTAGCCGATGTTCTCCGCCACGGTGCGGTGGAACAGCGCCGGGTCCTGCGGCACCACGGCGATGGCGCGGCGAAGCGAGTTCTGCGCCACCCTGGCGATGTCCTGACCATCGATCAGGATGCGACCGCCCCGCAGATCGTAGAGCCGCTGCACCAGCTTGACGAAGGTCGACTTGCCCGACCCCGTCGGCCCGACCAGGGCCAGCCGCTCGCCCGGCGCGATGGTCAGGGAGAAGTCGTCGTAAATCGGGACCTCCGCCGACTTGTAGCGGAAGGTCACGCGGTCGAAGACCACCTCGCCCGACTCGCCGACAAAATCCGGCGCTTCGTGATGGTCCGCCACCTGCGGGTCGATGCGGGCGAACTCGGCCACGTCCTCGACGTCGGCCAGGCCGCGCTGCAGCATGCGGATATTGTCACCCATGTTGCGCAAATAACCGCTCATGATCAGGAAGGTGGTGATCACGAAGGCGACGTCGCCGGCGCTCGCCTCGTGCCGCAGCCAACGCAGGATCAGGAGGCTGGTCAGGCCCGCCTGCAGCACCGCCAGCAGAAGGTTCTGGATCAGCCACACGGTCATGTAGCGGTTCCAGGTCTCCAGGGTCGCGTCGTGCCAGTCGCGGGTCACCTTGGCGAAGCGGGCCTCTTCCCGCTTCTCGGCGCCGAAGCCCTTGACCACCGGATTGGACGAGATGGCGTCGGCCAGGGCGCCGCCGATGCGCGAATCCATAGCCACCGACTGACGGTTGGCCTTCATCACATAGTAGTTGGAAAACAAGATGTTGGAGACAATGTAGGCCGCCACCATCAGCAGCGAGAAGCCGCCGATCAACGGCCAGCGGATCATCATCTGGATGGACAGGATGGCCAGCACGATCAGGGCCGGGCCGATCCACATGATCACCGAATCGGAGACCACGTCGTAGCCCCACATGGCGCGCGAGATGCGCCGGACGGTGGCGCCGGCGAAGGTGTCGCCGTGCCAGTCGGCGGAGAAGGCCTGGACCCGTTCGAAGGCCTCGTTGGTCATCTGCTCCATGTTGGCGGCGGCCAACGGGTTCCAGAAGAAGCGGATGCCCAGGTTGCGGATCAGGGTGTAGGCGAGATAGACGCCGACAAAGAAGGCCCAGGCCTGCCAGGCGACGGGCGCGCTGGCGGGAACATGGCGCGTGGCGTCGACCAGCGCCTCGGCGGCGCGGGGCATCATGGATTCGAAGCCGATCGCGGTCAGGGTCAGGGTGATGGTGGTGAAATAGCCCCACTTCCGGCGCATCCAGTAGCGCGAGATGAAGGCCAGCACCTGAAGATTGGACAGGGTTCGCTTGCGGAACTGGCCTGTATCTTCGTCGAAAACTTCGCTCATAACTTCGGTTCCCTGACCCGCTGACGGATCAGGCCGAAGCCCCGTGCGAGTCTATTGAGTCAATGTCGTTGGTACGGGGCGCCGAAGCCGGCGTGACCCGCAAAGCCCGACAGCGCGCCGAGCAGCGCGTCGCGGTTCTTGAAGTGGCAAATGTGGGTCATC
>DASQSO010000156.1:0-2467 GCA_035642335.1 Caulobacteraceae bacterium | reverse complement strand
ATGCCCGCCTCGGTCTTCAAAAGACGCACGAAGGCCGGCCCGTCGGACGCCTCGCGTACGGCGGCCGTGGCGACGGTGAAGACCTCCGTCGGCTTGACCGCATCCAGCACCGCTTTGAAGCGGCGCAGCGCCGTCAGCGCGGTCTGGACGCCGGCGGGATCGAGCCGGCGGGTGGTGGCGACCTCGCTGCCGAGGCCGGCCAGCACCTTTTCGTTGAAGACGGTCCAGATCGCCCGGCCTTCCAGCCGATAGATGACCAGACGGACCGAGTTGGAGCCGATATCGATGACCGCGGCGTCGCGGGCGGGCCTAGAGTCCGGCGCCGACATGCTCGAACGCGCGCGGCAGGTCCTTCACCTTCTGGCCTCGGCCGGACAGACTGGGATTGGTCATGAAATACTGGTGAGCCGAGAAGGCTTTCGGCCGGTCCCAGTTGGCGGCGCGCCGATAGCGGCCATGGCTGTCCATGGTCCAGCTCTGCGCCTCGTCATTGATGTTGGCGACCATGATCTGGTCGAGAACCTGCTGGTGGGTGGTCGGGTTCTCGACCGGCACCAGGGATTCGACGCAGCGATCGAGATTGCGCGGCATCCAGTCGGCCGAGGAGATGAACACCCTGGCCTTGGCGCTCGGCATGGCCGCGCCGTTGGCGAAGGCGACGATGCGGGCGTGCTCCAGGAAGCGGCCGACGATGCTCTTGACGTGAATGTTGTCGGAGAGGCCTGGCACGCCGGGGCGCAGGCAGCAGATACCGCGGATCACCAGCTGGATCGAGACCCCCGCCTGGCTGGCGCGATAGAGCGCATCGATGACCACCGGATCGACCAGGGCGTTCAGCTTGGCCCAGATCGCCGCCGGCAGCCCCGCCTTGGCGTTCTCCGCCTCGTGGGCGATCATTTTCAGAAGGTCGGCCTTCAGCGTGACCGGCGAAACCGACAGCTTGTCCAGCTTCTCGGGCACGGCGTAGCCGGTGATGAAGTTGAACAGCTTGCCGGAATCCCGCGCCAGGGCGGCGTCGCAGGTGAACAGCGACAGGTCGGTGTAGATCTTCGCCGTCTGCGGGTGATAGTTGCCGGTGCCGAAATGGCAGTAGGTGCGCAGGGCCTCGCCCTCGCGCCGCACCACGATCGAGAGCTTGGCGTGGGTCTTGTACTCGACGAAGCCGAAGACGACGTGGACGCCGGCGCGCTCGAGGTCCCTGGCCCATTTCAGATTGGCCGCCTCGTCGAACCTGGCCTTGATCTCCACCAGGGCGGTGACGTTCTTGCCGTTGTCCGCCGCCTCGATCAGGGCGGCGACGATCGGGCTGTCGTGGGAGGTGCGATAGAGCGTCTGCTTGATCGCCAGAACGTTGGGATCGCGCGCCGCCTGGCGCAGGAACTGCACCACCACGTCGAAGCTCTCGAACGGGTGGTGGACCAGGATGTCCTTCTCGCGGATGGCGGCGAAACAGTCGCCGCCGTGGTCGCGGATGCGCTCGGGAAAGCGCGGCTCGAACGGGCGGAACTTCAGGTCCTGGCGGTCGGCCGGGATCAACTGGGCGAGTTCGTCCAGACCCAGCATGCCGTCGACCAGGATGATGTCCTGGGGTTGGGCGTGCAGGTTGCCGGCGATGAAATGCCGCAGCTCCTCGGGCATCAGGTGCTCGATCTCGACGCGCACCACCGAGCCCAGCCGGCGCTGGCGCAGGCGCATCTCGAACTCGCGCACCAGATCCTCGGCCTCTTCCTCGATCTCCATGTCACTGTCGCGGATCAGGCGAAAGACGCCGCTGGCCTCGACCTCGCAGCCCGGGAAGAGCTGATCGAGGAAGAGCACCAGAACCCCTTCCAGCGAGATGAAGCGCAGCACGCTGCGCTTGGTCCGGCCGTTGGTGGCGCGCGGCAGCTCCCAGAACCGCGCCACCTGCACCGGCACCGGCACCAGAGCGTAGAAGGGCTTGCTATCCGTCGACCGCTTCAGCTTCAGGACCAGCGAGAAAGCCAGGTTCGGAATGAACGGGAAGGGATGGGCCGGGTCGATGGCCAGGGGGGTGAGGACGGGGAAGAGCTGGCTCTGGAAGACGTCCGCCAGCCAGGCGCGCTCGATGGCGGTGACGTCGCCGGAATCGATCACGGTCAGGCCCTCGGCCTTCAGCTGGCCGCGCAGCTGGCGCCAGCGGCGTTGCTGGTCGCCCATCAGGGTGGCGGCGGAATCGTTGATGCGGGCCAGTTGCTCGATCGTGGTCAGGCCCTCCTGGCTGACGACGCGGATGTTCTCGCGCACCAGATCCTTCAGGCCGGCGACGCGAACCATGTAGAATTCATCCAGGTTGGCGGCCGAGATCGACAGGAAGCGAAGGCGCTCGAGCAGCGGATGGCGCGGGTTTTCGCTCTCCTCCAGCACCCGTTCGTTGAAGGCCAGCCACGACAGTTCGCGGTTGATGAAGCGGTCGTGCGAGCCGATCAACTCCTTGTCCAGCGCCGGG
>DASQSO010000155.1:0-4982 GCA_035642335.1 Caulobacteraceae bacterium | reverse complement strand
GGCGCCGGCATAGGCCTGCTCGAGGGTGATCTCCAGGTCGTAGCGCAGGTCCTGGCCACGCGCGGGGCCGTTATTCTGGCGGCCGCGGCCGGCGCCGAACATGTCGCCGAAGGCCTGGCCGAACACCTCGTTGAAGATGTCATGCACGTCGTTGAAGCCGGCGCCGCCGCCGTTCGACCCATTCACCCCGGCATGGCCGAAACGGTCATAGGCGGCGCGCTTCTGCGGATTGCAGAGCACCGAATAGGCTTCGTTGATTTCCTTGAACCGGCCTGACGCCTCTTCACAGCCGCCGTTGCGGTCGGGATGGTGCTCCATGGCCAGCTTTTTGTAAGCGACCTTCAGATCCGGTTCGCCGCAATCACGGGCGACGCCAAGCACTTCGTAATAATCGCGCTGCGTCACAGCGTCAGACCCTTGTTACATGGTCGCATCGATCGTTCCGCCCCGATGCTCCCAAACGGATGTGGGCCATCGGAACGGACTTCGCAATGCGCGCGCCTTTGTTGAAGAGACGAGTCGCGCCTCCGCGATGGATCGTCACGCCGGATTCTGCTCGTCGCCGACTTCCTCGAACTCGGCGTCGACAACGCCGTCGTCGGCCTTGGGGGCCTCACCCCCGGCTTCGCCGGCCTGGGCCTTGTACATGGCCTCGCCCAGCTTCATCGAGGCTTGCAGCAGCGTCTGGGTCCTGGTGGAGATCGCCTCGGCGTCGTCGCCTTCCAGGGCCGATTTCAGCTCGGTGATCGCCGTTTCGATGGCGGTCTTGTCTTCGGCGCTGATCTTGTCGCCGTGCTCGGCCAAGGCCTTTTCGGTCGAGTGCACCGCGGCGTCCGCCTGGTTGCGCGCCTCGACGGCGGCCTTACGCTTTTCGTCGTCTGCCTTGTGGGCCTCGGCCTCTTGCACCATCGCCTGGATGTCGGCGTCGGAGAGGCCGCCGGTCGCCTGGATGCGGATCGACTGTTCCTTGTTGGTCGCCTTGTCCTTGGCCGAGACGTTGACGATGCCGTTGGCGTCGATGTCGAAGGTGACCTCGACCTGCGGCACGCCGCGCGGGGCGGGCGGGATGCCGACCAGGTCGAACTGGCCGAGCAGCTTGTTGTCCGCCGCCATCGGCCGCTCGCCCTGGAACACCCGGATGGTCACCGCAGACTGGTTGTCGTCGGCGGTGGAGAAGGTCTGGCCGCGCTTGGTCGGGATGGTGGTGTTGCGCTCGATCAGCGGTGTGAAGACCCCGCCGAGGGTCTCGATGCCCAGGGTTAACGGCGTCACGTCCAGCAGCAGCACGTCCTTGACGTCGCCTTGCAGCACGCCGGCCTGCACCGCCGCGCCGAGCGCGACGACTTCGTCAGGATTGACGCCCTTGTGCGGTTCGCGGCCGAAGAATTCCTTCACCGCCTCGACCACCTTGGGCATGCGGGTCATGCCGCCGACCAGGACTACCTCGTCGATGTCGGTCTTCTTCAGGCCGGCGTCCTTCAGGGCCTGTTCGCAAGGGCCGATGGTCTTGGCGACCAGGTCTTCCACCAGGGCTTCCAGCTTGGCCCTGGAGAGCTTGATGTTCAGGTGCAGAGGGCCGGAGGCGTTCATCGAGATGAACGGCAGGTTGACCTCGTACTGGGCCGTGGAGGAGAGTTCCTTCTTGGCCTTTTCCGCCTCTTCCTTCAGCCGCTGCAGAGCCAGCTTGTCCTTGCGCAGGTCGACCGAGGTCTCCTTCCTGAACTCGTCGGCCAGGTAGTCGACGATCCGCAGGTCGAAGTCCTCGCCGCCGAGGAAGGTGTCGCCATTGGTCGACTTCACCTCGAAGACGCCATCGCCGATTTCCAGGATGGAGACGTCGAAAGTGCCGCCGCCGAGGTCGTAGACGGCGATCTTCTGGCCGTCGTTCTTTTCCAGCCCATAGGCCAGGGCCGCCGCCGTCGGCTCGTTGATGATGCGCAGCACCTCAAGGCCGGCGATCTTGCCGGCGTCCTTGGTGGCCTGGCGCTGGGCGTCGTTGAAATAGGCCGGGACGGTGATGACCGCCTTTTCGACCTTCTCGCCGAGGTAGGCCTCGGCGTCTTCCTTGATCTTCTGCAGGATGAAGGCGGAAATCTGCTGGGGCGAATAGTCCTTGCCGTGGGCGCGCACCCAGGCGTCGCCGTTCGGGCCCTTGACGATCTCGTAGGGCACCATGCCCTTGTCCTTGGCCACGACGGGATCGTCGAACTTGCGCCCGATCAGCCGTTTGATGGCGAAGAAGGTGTTGGTGGGATTGGTCACCGCCTGGCGTTTCGCCGGCTGGCCGACCAGGCGCTCGCCGTCGTCCATGATGGCGACGACGGAAGGGGTGGTTCGCACGCCCTCGGCGTTCTCGATCACTTTCGGCGCCTTGCCGTCCATGATGGCGACGCACGAATTGGTCGTGCCGAGGTCGATACCGATTATCTTGCTCATGACGAGGCTCAAACGCTCCTTAGTTTTGGCGGGCGGGGTTGGACAGCCTCATACGAGCGCCGCTGCGGACCCACCCCCATGGGATTTCGTCTCCGAATTCGAACGCAAGTCCACGCTTTCGGGATACTCGCGCGCTGATGGCGATATGGGAACCGCGACGGCCGCCGCAAGGGGCGAAGACAGCGCGGCGGCGCCTGATTCGGACTATATCAAGGCTATGGAGTTCAACGGCTTTCGGCTTACTTCGAGTGCAATCGACGCGGCATCGCAGGCGCGGCTGGTTGATGAAATCCTGGCAGGCGCCAAGGCCGCGCCCTTCTATCGGCCCATGACGCCATCCGGCAAGCCGATGAGCGTCGAGCAGACCAGTTTCGGCAGCCTCGGCTGGGTCACCGACCAGCGTGGCTACCGCTACGAGCCGAACCACCCGCTGACCGGTCGACCCTGGCCGCCGATGCCGCGGAGCCTTTTAGCGCTCTGGGCGCTCCACGCCGGCGACGAGACCTGGCCGGACTCCTGCCTGGTCAATCTCTATCGGACCAAGGCGAAGATGGGACTGCACACCGATTCCGACGAGGAGGATTTGACCGCGCCGGTCCTCTCGGTCTCGCTCGGCGATACCGCAATCTTCCGCCTCGGCGGCGCGGCCAGGGGCGATCCCAGCCGCACCGTCCGGCTGAACTCCGGCGACGTCGGCGTGCTCGCGGGGCCGTCGCGCCGCTTCCACCACGGCGTCGACCGCATCGTGGCCGGCTCCTCCCGTCTCGTGCCCGGCGGCGGGCGGATCAACCTGACGCTCCGACGCGCGAAACGTCCTTAAGCCGGGACTCGCGCCGGCTCTTCGGGAAGAAGACGTCGGCGGCGTGGCCGGCCAGGCAAACCGTCAACCGCGCCGGGTTTTGAAGAAGCCCCGCAATAGCGCGGCGCTCTCCTTATCGAGCACGCCGGCGACCACGGCCGGACGCCAGTGGCAGGTGGGCTGGTCGAAGAAGCGGGGCCCGTTGGCGATTGCGCCGCCCTTCTCGTCCGGCGCGCCATAGATCACCCGGGCGATGCGAGCATGGCTGATGGCGCCGGCGCACATGGCGCAGGGCTCTAGCGTGACGAAGAGCTCGAGCCCGTTCAGGCGATAGTTGCCGACCGCCTTGGCCGCGGCCCTGAGCGCCAGGATCTCGGCGTGGGCGGTCGGGTCGCTCAGACCGATGGGTGCGTTATGCGCCCGGGCCACGACCTCGCCGGTGGCCGGATCGACCACCACCGCGCCGATGGGCGCTTCGCCTGCGGCGGCGGCGGCTTGCGCCTCGGCGAGGGCGATGCGCATGGTCGATAGGTCATGGTCGAGCATGCTCCGGACCCAAACCCCGCCGACAGCCTGGGTCAAGCTTCCGGCGTCCAAGTCTCAGGTGAACGCGTCGCCAAGGCCCTGGCGCGGGCGGGCGTCGCGTCGCGCCGCGAGGTGGAGCGGCTGATCGCGGCCGGTCGCGTGAAGCTGAACGGCAAGGTGCTGACCACTCCGGCGGTGAAGGTGGACGCGCGAGACGTCCTGACCGTCGATGGCAAGGTCGTGGCCGCGGCCGAGCCGGCGCGGCTGTGGCGCTACCACAAGCCGGTGGGCCTGGTGACCACCCACGCCGACCCTAAGGGCCGCCCGACGGTGTTCGAAGCCCTGCCGAGGGGCCTGCCCCGGGTGATCTCGGTGGGCCGGCTGGACCTGAACTCCGAGGGGCTTCTGCTGCTTACCAACGACGGCGAACTGGCCCGGTCGCTTGAGCTGCCGTCCAACGGCCTGGTGCGGCGCTACCGCGCGCGGGTGCGCGGCCAGGCGAAGCAGGAGGCGCTGGATGGTTTGCGCGACGGCCTGAGCGTCGATGGCGTCGTCTATGGCCCGATCCAGGCGCGGCTGGAGCCGAAAAGCGGCGATGGGGTCAACCATTGGATCGCCATCTCCCTGGCCGAGGGCAAGAACCGCGAGGTGCGCAAGGTGCTGGACGCGCTGGGCCTGGCGGTGAACCGGCTGATCCGCGTCTCCTATGGGCCGCACCAGCTGGGCGATCTGAAACCCGGCGAGGTGGCCGAAGTCGATAGGCTGGGCAAGGCGGTCGGCGGCCGGCTCACGCGGCAGGGCGCGACGGCGCTAGAACCGGCGGCGGAAGCCAAGGCGAAAACCTACAAGGCCGGCTGGGCCAAGCCGAAGCCGCGACCGCCCGGGTTCATGACGGCTCGCGGGTCCCCAAAGGCGCTCTCGCAAGCCAAACCTTCATCGCTTCGATCGCCGAAGGCAGGCGCACGCCCTCCGAAAAGCACTGGCGCTCGTCGGCCGGGCTCTCCGAAAGCGGGCGGTCCAAGGCGGCGCGGATAGGCGGCCTACCGTCTCACGGCCACGCCGTCGAACAAAAGGCCGATCTGCCGGTCCATCTCGGCGATCAGGGCCGGAGCGTCGGCGCCGTCCTGGGCCGCGCGGCGATAGTTCCAGACATAGGCGGCGAGCAGGGTGTCGACGAAGAGTTCGGGATCGGCGTCCGCGCGTACCTCGCCGCGCTCGACAC
>DASQSO010000154.1:0-3715 GCA_035642335.1 Caulobacteraceae bacterium | reverse complement strand
TACCCGATCGGGCGCTTTTAGCGACTGTCGGGAACTGGAGATTTGAATGAGCGACACTGTTGAAGCCCCCGAGGCCCCCACCGACGGTCCGCTGCTGGACCTGACCGACGCGGGCGTCAAAAAGTTCATCAAGCAGGCCAAGACCCGCGGCTACGTCACGATGGACGAGCTGAACAAGGTCCTGCCGTCCGAGGAAGTCACCTCCGAGGCGATCGAAGACACCCTCGCCATGCTGAGCGAAATGGGCGTCAACGTCGTCGAGGCCGAGGAAGACGCCGAGACGCCGGAAGGCGGCGAGGTCGCGGTGCGCGAGGAAACCGCCGTCACCGAGACCGCGACCAAGGAAAGCGCCTACGACCGCACGGACGATCCGGTGCGCATGTACCTGCGCGAAATGGGCTCGGTGGAGCTGCTCAGCCGCGAGGGCGAGATCGCCATAGCCAAGCGCATCGAGGCCGGCCGCGACACGATGATCCGCGGCCTGTGCGAAAGCGCCCTGACCTTCGAGGCCATCATGGTCTGGCGCGAGGAGCTGGGCTCCGGCCGCATCCTGCTGCGCGAGGTGATCGACCTCGAACAGACCTATGGCGGCCTTGGCGGCGCCTCCATCGCCCCGGCCGACGCGCCGGTCGAGCCGGTCGAGGCCGAACCCGCCGGCGACGGCGAGGAGGGCCGCCCCGAAGGCGAGGGCGGCGACGACGACGACGATTTCGACGACGGCGCCGGCCCCACGGTCAGCGCCATGGAGGCCGAGCTGCGCGAAGGCGTCATGGCCACCCTGGACGCCATCGCCAGCGAATTCGAGGCCTTCCGCGCCCTGCAGGAGCGTCTGGTCCGTCATCGCCTGAAGGGCGAGGATCTGGTCGAGGCCGACCGCAAATCCTACGAGGCGGCGACAACCACCATCGTCCAGCACCTGAAGACGCTGAAGCTGAACAACAACCGTATCGAGGCGCTGGTCGACCAGCTCTACGCGATCAACCGCCGCCTGATCGGGCTGGAAGGCCGGCTGCTGCGCCTGGCCGACAGCTACGGCATCAGCCGCGCCGAGTTCCTGCGCGCCTATTTCGGCTCCGAGCTGAACCCGCAATGGCAGGAGTCGGTCAAGTCGCTTGGCGTACGCTGGACCAAGTTCGCCGAGAACGACAGCGGCCAGATCGGCGACATCCGCGGCGAGATCGGCGCCCTGGCCACCGAGACCGGCCTGCCGATCGACGACTATCGCCGCATCGTCCAGACCGTGCAGAAGGGCGAACGCGAAGCCCGCCAGGCCAAGAAGGAAATGGTCGAGGCGAACCTGCGCCTGGTCATCTCCATCGCCAAGAAATACACCAACCGCGGCCTGCAGTTCCTGGACCTGATCCAGGAAGGCAATATCGGCCTGATGAAGGCGGTCGATAAGTTCGAGTACCGCCGCGGCTACAAGTTCTCCACCTACGCCACCTGGTGGATCCGCCAGGCGATCACCCGCAGCATTGCTGACCAAGCCAGGACCATCCGCATCCCGGTGCACATGATCGAGACGATCAACAAGATCGTCCGCACCTCGCGCCAGATGCTGCACGAGATCGGCCGCGAGCCGACGCCGGAAGAGTTGGCCGAGAAGCTGGCCATGCCGCTGGAAAAGGTCCGCAAGGTGCTGAAGATCGCCAAGGAGCCGATCAGTCTCGAGACCCCGATCGGGGACGAGGAAGACTCGCACCTGGGCGACTTCATAGAGGACAAGAACGCCATCCTGCCGATCGACGCGGCGATCCAGAGCAATCTTCGCGAAACAACGACGCGTGTTCTCGCGTCGTTGACCCCGCGCGAAGAAAGGGTGCTGCGCATGCGCTTCGGCATCGGCATGAACACCGACCACACCCTTGAAGAGGTCGGCCAGCAGTTCAGCGTCACCCGCGAGCGCATCCGCCAGATCGAGGCCAAGGCCCTGCGCAAGCTGAAACACCCCAGCCGCAGCCGCAAACTGCGCAGCTTCCTGGATAGTTGACGCCGGCGGGCCAAAAGGGGAACATCGCCTTGTGGCCGACGACGGTTTATTCGCGGACATCGAATGGTCTGACGATCCTGATCCGGCAATCGACGAGAAGATCGCCGAGGAAACGTTGCGTCGGGGCGACGGGATTCCTTGGAATGAATTCCGCGAGCGCTTCAAGTCGTTCGGTCAACGCAAGGCGTGACCTATCTCGTCATCGTATCGCCAACTGCGGTGTGCGATGTTGACTGCGCAGCTTCGTCGATAGTTGACGGGCGCGCCCAAGCGGCGGAGCATCCGCACATGGATGATGGCGCATTGAGGCTGGAGCTTGACGTGACCCTGAGCGAACGGCTTAAGGTCGCCGCCCGTCAGGCTGGCCGTTCCGTGGACGACTATGCCGCTCAGCTGATCGCTCAGGGCCTCGACGATCGCTGGAGCGAAACTCAGCGGCGGCTGGAAGACTACGATCGCACCGGCGAATACGTTCCCGCGGAAGAGGCCCTGGCCCGCTTCAAGTCCGCTATCGCGGAGCGCCTGCGGAAGCCCGCTTGATACGCTCGGTAAGGCTCACGCCCGGCGCCGACCGCGATCTGTTGCGCTTGGTCGATTTCCTGGGGGACAAGAGCCCTCGCTCCGCGGTGCGGGCTGGCGAAGCCATCGAAGGTGGCGTTCGATCCCTGGCTCAATTCGCCGAGCGCGGTCGCCAAGCGCCGATTGAAGGTCTCAGGGAGATCGTCGTCGCTTTCGGCAGAAGCGCCTACGTCATCCAATATCGCATCGCCGAAGATGAGGTGGTCGTCGCCCGTGTCTTTCACAGTCTGGAACGCCGCTGAGCTTGCTAGATATCAAGACGCCAGCGGGGCGGCGCCTACCGGCTCACGACAGCGATTGGCCGCGGCGTCAGTAGCCCGTCAGGTTAAGCGAGCGACGGTCGAGGCCGCGTCATTTCGCCCGGAAGCCGCCGCCGAGGCGGGGAGGGCCAGGCAGAGGCCGTGGACGCTGAGCGCGGTGGCCAGGGCCCGGGCGCCGATCGCCAGGACGTGCCGGGCCTCGGCCCGCGCCAGCCAGTCGAGATGGGCTTCGAACAGCGGCGGCTCGTCGGCCTGGGCCGCGGCGATCAGCGTCAGCATGCGCCGCTCATCGGCGGTCCGCTCGGAACTGCCCGGCGATCCGATCACCAGCCACCGGCGGCCGGTATGGACCAGCGCCTGCAGGAAGCCGACGAAGGTCGCCAGCACCTCGCGCGCGTCCTCGCCGCAGGCCTCGGCGAACTCCCGCTCTAGAACCGGACAATCGCCGCGTCCCTGGGCGATCAGCCGCCAGGCCCAGGTCAGCAGCCGCTCGCTGGAGCCGAAGCCCAGCGCCGCCTCGATATCGAACGTCTCTTTGTTGGCCAGCAACATCGGCCTCCTCCTTAGCGAGGCCGCCATCTTTTTTGCGAACGATTTTCAATTGCAAAACTGTTCTAGCGCGTCCGACATCTAAGTTGAGGCATAGCCGTCGTAGCTGAGATAGTTGCGGCATTCCTGTGGGGTGAATGCCTCCAGGAGTTCGCCGAGTTTTCGCCAGAGATCATCGACGGTTCTGACGGCGGCCTTTCGCAGGAGGCCCTTGAGTTTGGCGAAGGCCAGCTCGATGGGGTTCAGGTCTGGCGAGTATGGCGGCAGGTACAGGAGCTTTGCCCCCTTGGCTTCGATCGCCTGCAGGACACCGTCCACCTTGTGGCTGCCGAGATTG
>DASQSO010000153.1:0-6550 GCA_035642335.1 Caulobacteraceae bacterium | reverse complement strand
CCCTCGCCCGCCCCGGAAAGCGCCGCCGAGCCGCGCCAGCGCCCGCCAGCCGAAAGCCCGACTTGGGCCAGCGACAGGGCGAAGGCGAGGACCAGGGCGAAGGAGCCGAATTCCGCGGTCATTGCGCCATCGCGGCGGTCTGCTGCTGCCCGCGCCACTCGCCGGACGCCTTCAACGCCTTGACCAGTTCACGGGGCATGTAGCGCTCGTCGTGCTTGGCGAGAATCTCGCTGGCCTCGAAGACGCCGTCGGAACGGAATGATCCCTTGGCCACCACCCCCTGGCCCTCGCGGAACAAGTCGGGCAGCTCGCCCTTGTAGGCGACCGGGTCCTGGTCTCGGTGGTCGGCGACCACGAAAGCGATGCCGCCGTCCGGCGTCTTGCGCAAGGAACCGGCGGCGACCAAGCCGCCGAGTTCGATGGTGCGGCCGGCCGGCACGGCCGCGGCTCTAGCCTGGGACGGCGAATAAAAGAAGGAGACGGAGTCCCCAAGCGCATAGAAGGCCAGGGTCGCCGAGGCGGCCAGAATCGGCGCGGCGATCGCCACCGCCGCCAGCCGGCGGCGGGCCTTTCGGGATTTTGGCAGCAAGCTCATGGCCGAGGCGGTCTCATGTCCGGCGCTTGGACCAGGGGATTTTGCCACAAAAACGTCCGCGGATCAGGTCGCCGGGTCATTGCGCGTTGGCTTCGGCGTTTTCAACCGCCCGCCAGGCGTCGGGCCGGCGCTTGAACAGGGCCTGGGCGCGGGCGAGCGCCGCCTGCCGGCTCGGCTGATCGCCAAGTACGGCATAGGAGCGGATCAGCCGTCCCCAGCCCTGCGGATCGTCGGGCTCAGCCTGCAGCTGGGCGGCCTGGCGCGCCACCATGGCCCGGATCATCGCCTGCGGATCGACCGCCGGCTGGCTGGGCGGAGCCGCCGCGAGGGCGCCAGTTTTTTCGACGGCGGCGATCTGGGTGAGCAGATCGGCGCGCCGCCGATCGGCGGGCTGCAGCTCGGCGCTGAGCGCGCGCCAGACGCTAAGCCCGCCGTTGACGTCGCCGCCGGCGATCTGGGCGCGCGCGAGATAATAGCGCGGCCCCGGCAGGGTCGGATCGAGCACGCTGGCATGGCGGAAGGCAGCCATTGCGTCGGGCGTTCCGTCCTGGCCAGCCTTGTCGGTCAGTATCTCGCCGAGCAGGCCCCAGAGCTCGCCGCGCTTGGGATCGATGGCGATCGCCCGGCGCACGGCCTGTTCGGCGCCGACCAGGTCGCCGCCGGCGACATCGGCGTGGGACAGATAGATCAGCGGGATCGGATCGCCCGGATGTTCGGCCGCAACCTGGGTCAGAACGGCGGCCATGCGCTCCGGATCCAGGCTGCCCGGATCTGCGCGCCAGGCCTTGAGCCGCTGGGCGAAAGGCTGGTCCGGCGTTTGCGGCGAGCCGACGGAGAGGTAGAGACCAAGCGCGATCAGCGGCGCGGCGGCGGCGAGCGCGATCACCAGTCCACGGTTTCCACCGCCTTGTAAGGTCGGCGTCTGCGCGTCGGCCGCCGCCAGCAGTCTCCGCGCCGCCTCGGTGCGCGCCGAACGCTGCTCGCCTTCAGGCAGCAGGCCGCGCTCGGCGAGATCGTCGATCTCGCTGAGTTGGCGGCGATAGACCGCCAGCGACGGGTCCTCGGCCTGGCGCCGTTCCGCGGCGCGCGCGGCGCGTAGGACGATGAAAACGGCTACAGCGACGGAAAGCAGAGCCGCCGCGATCCAAAAGACGATCATGCCGCCCTGCTAGAACATTTCGGCGCTGGCCGCGAGGCCGCGCCTTCAACCCTCGGCGACGGCCGGCAGGCGCTCGGCCCGATCCTGGTCGAGATATCGCGCGCCGGTCGGCTTCAGGTCCCTGTCGAGCGAGATCAGCAGCGGATTGCCGGTGGGGACCTCGACCGCGGTGATGGCCGCGTCAGGCACGGCGAACAGGTGCTTGACGATGGCGCGCAGGGAATTTCCGTGGGCGGCGATCAGCAGGGTCTCGCCGGCGCCGAGCTTGGGCGCGATCTCACCGGTCCAATAGGGCAGCACGCGATCCAGCGTGGTCTTCAGGCTTTCCGTCGCGGGGATCGGCTCGCCGGCATAGCGGCGATCCTGAGTGAAATCATAGGCGGCTCCGGGCTGCGTCGGCGGCGGCGGCACGTCGTAGGCGCGACGCCAGGTCTTGACCTGCTCGTCGCCTTCGCTGGCGGCCACCTCGGCATGGGTCAGACCGGTCAGGGCGCCGTAGTGCCGCTCGTTCAGCCGCCACGACTTGGTCAGCGGAATCCACAGCTGATCGGCCCTGGCCAGGGCCAGGTCAGCGGTGCGAATGGCGCGGGTGAGCACCGAGGCGTAGGCGCGGTCGAACGCGACGCCGGCGGCCTTGAGCAGCTCGCCAGCGCGGGCCGCCTCGGCTTCGCCCTGGGCGGTGACGTCCACGTCCACCCAGCCGGTGAAGCGTTTCTCGAGGTTCCAGAGGCTCTGACCGTGGCGAAGCAAAACGAGTGTGGACATCGAGACCCTCCAAGCCTCGCCGGGGCTAGAGGCGCCGTTCCCCGCCGTCAAGCGCGCGGGCGGGGCTGTATGGCCGCGCCGCCGCTGCTATATCCCCGGCGATGTCCGATCGGGTCTTCTTCTCAATAGCAGCGCTGGCGGCCATATTGCTGGTCGCGCTGGCAGCGGTCTGGCCGCAGGGGTTCGGCGCGCGCTCGCCTGGGCCCTTCGGCCATCCCGTCATTCAGACCGCGGAAGCCCAGCACGCGGCGCAGGCGAGAGCGGCCGCCACCAGGATTGCCGCCAATCCGAAAGCCGCCGCCCTAATCGGCCTACGGTCCGGCAAATGAGCGAATTCGACGCCGTCGCCACCGGCCGGCGCGTGCTGGGCGTCGAGGCCGATGCTCTGGCCCGGCTGGCCGACGGCCTCGGCCCCGACTTCGTCAAGGCGATCGAGGCCATGGCCGCCGCCAAGGGCCGGGTGATCCTGACCGGGGTCGGCAAGTCGGGTCACGTGGCGCGCAAGATCGCCTCGACCCTGGCCTCCACCGGCGAGCCGGCGCTGTTCGTCCACGCCACCGAGGCCGCCCACGGCGACCTGGGCATGATCGGGGTCGATGATGTGGTGGTGGCGCTTTCCAAGTCCGGCGAGACCCGCGAACTGGCCCAGGTGCTGGCATACGCCAAGCGCTTCTCGATCCCGCTGATCGCCATCACCGCGGTGGCTGATTCGACCCTGGGCCATGCCGCCGACATCGTGCTTTGCCTGCCGCAGGCGCCGGAGGCCGCCGAGCCGCTGGACGCGCCGACCACCTCGACCACCCTGCAGATGGCGCTGGGCGACGCCTTGGCCGTGGCCCTGCTCGAGCGGCGCGGGTTCACCGCCAGCCATTTCGGCGTGCTGCATCCGGGCGGCAAGATCGGCGCCGGCCTGCGCCTGGTCGGCGAGCTGATGCACGGGCCGGACGAGCTGCCGCTGGCGGCGCCGGAGACACCGATGGCCGAGGCGATCCGGGTGATGAGCGCCAAGCGCTTCGGCTGCGTCGGCGTCACCACGCCCGACGGCCGGCTCGTCGGCATCATCACCGACGGCGACATCCGCCGCCATATCGAAGGCCTCCTGGACCGCTCGGCCGGGGAGGTGATGACCAGGACGCCGCGGGTGGCCAGCCCCGACACCTTCGCCGCGGAGGCCTTGCAGCTTATCGCGGGCGTTACCGTTCTGTTCGTGGTCGAAGATGAGCGGCCGGTCGGCATCCTGAGCATGCACGATCTGTTGCGCGCCGGGGTGATGTAGAGGAACGCCATGCTGCCCATCCCCCGAGCCGATGTCGCCGAAAACACCGCCGGCTACGAGATGATCCCGCTGGTCAAGCCGACCGGCTTTCGCGAGTACGACGCGCGCTGGCTGTTGGGCTCGGAGATCAACCTGCTGGGCATCCAGGCGCTGGGCCTCGGGCTCGGGACCTATATCCACAAGCTCGGCCAGTCGCGCATCGTCGTCGGCCACGACTACCGGTCCTATTCATTGGCGGTGAAGCAGGCCCTGACGCTGGGCCTGATCGCCGCCGGCTGCGAGGTCTGCGACATCGGCCTGGCCATCACGCCAATGGCCTATTTCGCCCAGGTCAGCCTCGACGTCGCCTGCGTCGCCATGGTCACCGCCAGCCACAATGAGAACGGCTGGACCGGGGTGAAGATGGGAGCCGAGCCGCCGCTGACCTTCGGGCCGGACGAGATCGGGCGACTGAAGGAACTGGTGCTCACCGCGACCTCGCGCGAGCGGCCGGGCGGGCGGCTGACCCGCATCGAGGGCATGGCCGAGCGCTATATCGCCGATGTGGCCGGCCGGCTGCGCCTGGCTCGGCCGATCAAGGCGATCTGCGCCTGCGGCAACGGCACGGCCGGCGCCTTCGCTCCCGAAGCGCTGCGCCGCATGGGGGTCAGCGAGGTGATCGAGATGGACACCGAACTCGACTTCACCTTCCCGCGCTACAACCCCAACCCCGAAGACCACGTCATGCTCGAGGCCATGGCCAAGCGGGTGATGGAGACCGGCGCGGACCTCGCCTTCGGCTTCGACGGCGACGGCGACCGCTGCGGCGTCGTCGACGACCAGGGCGATGAGATCTTCGCCGATAAGATCGGCCTGATGCTGGCCCGCGACCTCGCCCCCGACCACCAGGGCGCGACCTTCGTGGTCGACGTCAAATCCACCGGCCTGTTCGCCACCGACCCGGTGCTGGCGGCGAACAACTGCTCGACCGTCTACTGGAAGACCGGCCACAGCTACATCAAGCGCAAGACCGCCGAACTGAGCGCCCTGGCCGGGTTCGAAAAGAGCGGCCACTTCTTCTTCAACCCGCCGCTCGGCCGCGGCTACGACTGCGGCCTGACCTCGGCGGCGGCGGTGCTGGCCATGCTGGACCGCAACCCCGGCAAGTCGATCAGCCAGCTCAAGAACGCCCTGCCGGTTGCCTGGACCTCGCTGACCATGTCGCCGCACTGCGCCGACGAGCTGAAATACGCCGCCGTCGACAAGATCGTGAAGGAATATGAGGCCTTGGCCGCCGCCGGAGGCAAGATCCTCGGCCGCGCCATCGCCGACGTGATCACCGTCAACGGCGTCCGCGTGGCGCTGGAAGACGGCTCGTGGCTCTTGGTCCGCGCCTCGTCCAACAAGCCGGAAATGGTCGTAGTGGTGGAAAGCACCGCGTCCGACGCCGACATGCGCGCCCTCTTCCGGGAGGAGGTCAAACCCAGGCTGGCCAAACACACCGAGATCGGGGCATACAACCAGGAAATCTAGGGCCGGTACGGAGCTGACAGCCGATGCGCGTGGTCATGATCGGCTCAGGCTATGTCGGCCTGGTTTCCGGCGCCTGTTTCGCCGACTTCGGCCACGACGTCACCTGCATCGACAAGGACGCCGGCAAGATCGCCCAGATGGAAGGCGGGATCATGCCGATCTACGAGCCGGGCCTCGAGAGCCTGGTGGCGCAGAACGTGCGCGAGGGCCGGCTGCACTTCGCCACGGACGCCCAAGCCGCCGTAGCAGAGGCCGACGCGGTGTTCATCGCCGTCGGCACCCCGTCGCGTCGCGGCGACGGGCATGCCGACCTCACTTACGTCTATGCCGCCGCCGAGGAGATCGCGCCGTTCCTGAACGGCTTCACCGTGGTGGTGACCAAATCGACCGTGCCGGTCGGGACCGGCGACCGGATCGAGGCCATCATCCGCGAAAAACGCCCCGACACCGACGTCGCCGTGGTGTCCAATCCGGAATTCCTGCGCGAGGGCGCGGCGATCAACGATTTCAAGCGGCCGGACCGCGTCGTCGTCGGCCTGAACGACGAGCGTGCGCGGCCGGTAATGACCGCCCTCTACCGGCCGCTCAATCTGAACGAGACTCCGATGCTGTTCACCGAGCGGCGCACCTCGGAGCTGATCAAGTATGCGGCCAATGCCTATCTGGCCATGAAGATCACCTTTATCAACGAGATGGCCGACCTGTGCGAGGCGCTGGACGCCGACGTGCAGCAGGTGGCGCGCGGCATCGGGCTGGACAATCGGATCGGCTCGAAATTCCTCCATGCGGGCCCGGGCTACGGCGGTTCCTGCTTCCCGAAGGACACCCGCGCCCTGGTGCGCACCGCGGCCGACGCCGGCGCGCCGGTCAGCCTGGTCGAGGCGGTGGTCAAGGCCAATGACGCGCGCAAGCTGGCCATGGCCGGCAAGGTGATCCGCGCCCTCGGCGACGACCTGACCGACAAGACCATCGGGGTGCTCGGCCTGACCTACAAGCCGAACACCGACGACATGCGCGCCGCGCCCAGCCTGGACATCGTGCCGGCGCTGCAGGCCAGAGGCGCTCGCATCCAGGCCTTCGATCCCGAGGGCCACGAGGCGCGCCAACTGCTGCGCAACGTCGATTTCAAGCCGGGCGCCTACGAGGCCGCCGAGGGCGCCGACTGCCTGCTCATCCTCACCGAATGGGACCAGTTCCGCGCCCTCGACCTGGAGCGGGTAAAGGGGCTGATGCATCGACCGCT
>DASQSO010000152.1:0-5103 GCA_035642335.1 Caulobacteraceae bacterium | reverse complement strand
ACGGCGCGCGGACGCCGGCCAGCCGTTTGGATGACACCACGAGCCCAGGCGCCTTCCGCAACGTGATTCAGGCGGCCTTGGTGTGGAACCACCGGACAGACTCGCTGGACCTATCCACGGGCGCGACCTTCTCCGACGCGACGGCCGTCTACGCCGCGCCTACACCGTTCTCACCAAACCCGTCCGCCATGCTTCGGCGTTCGGACTCCCTGAGTGCCGGGGTTTCGGCAACCTTCTACGACACCTGGGCATTCGGCCTCAGTGGCACCTATGACGGCTTTTCCCAACGGCGAGTCCCCGCGGGCGCGGGCCATGGAACGACGTCCCCCTATGGCGTCGTCACCAGTCTGAACTATGTGAACGGTCCTTGGGTCGTAGGCGGCTACTACCAGCACGCCGTCGGCGATAATCTCACGACGGACACTCTTTCCACCAAGGGCGCTTCTACCGATCTCCGCCAAGATACGGTAGATATCGGGGAGTTTGGCGCCTCTTACTTGATAGACAAAAATCACGATCTGCTAGGCGCCGGTCGCTACACAGACGTCAAGCTTTACGCGAGCGTGTATCTGTACAGCTTCCGCAGCCAAGGCCCACCTGAACCCGACACGAGCCAGGATGGTAGCGTTTTTATCGCCGGCGCCCGCTTTTCGTTCTTCTAAGCGCGACTGCTTCATGGCGCGCCGAACACCTTCCACCGATCGCTAAACAAAAGGAGATATGGCGATGAACAAGACGAACCTCACCAAGCTTATTACCTCGGCGGGGCTCGCCGCCGCCGTGGCCGCCGCCGCCTCCCAGGCCGCGGCGCAAGTGAACGTGCCCAAGCCCTCCTACAAGTTCGAGAAGTGCTACGGCGTGGTCAAGGCGGGCCAGAACGACTGCTTCAGCCCGTCCAACAGCTGCGGCGGCACGGCCACGCGGGATCGCGACCCGCAAACCTGGATCTACGTGCCGGCCGGCACCTGCCAAAAGATCGCCGGCGGCAGCCTCAAGCCTGGCGGCTGATCGTCCATGAGCATGGCCGTTCGGGCCTATGGGGGCTACGCGGGTAGCCCCCATAGGCCCTTCGAGGCGCTCGCGGGCGTCGGGCTGCGCGCACCGCATTACGAGCGCTTCCTTGATCTGGATAGGCCGCCGGCAACGGGCTGGCTCGAGGCCCACGCCGAGAATTACTTCGACCGCGGCGGCGTGCGCCACCGGATGCTTTTGGAGCTCGCCGAGCGCTATCCGATCAGCATCCATGGGGTGGCTCTGTCGCTGGGTTCCGCGGAGGGGCTCGACGCCGACCATCTGGATCGTCTGGCCGCCCTGGTCGCCGAGATCGCCCCGCCGCTGGTCTCGGAACATCTGGCCTGGAGCCGCATGGGGGACATCTACTACAATGACCTGCTTCCTCTGCCGCTGACCGAAGAGTCGCTGGACATCGTCAGCGCCAATATCGACCGGGTCCAAGCCCGGCTGAACCGTCCCATCCTGGTGGAAAACCCCTCCGGATATCTCCCGATCGGCTTTTCCACCCTGGAGGAGGCGGAGTTCCTCGCCCGTCTGGTCGCCCGGACCGGATGCGGGCTGTTGCTCGACGTCAACAACCTGTTCATCAGCGCCGCCAACCTGAACGTGAATGTGGAGGCGTGGCTCGCGGCCATTCCATCCACCGCTATCGGCGAGATCCACCTGGCCGGCCATGCGCTGGGGGGACCGGCGGACCGTCCCATGCTGATCGACACCCACGGCGCGCCCGTCTCACACGGCGTATGGTCCCTATACGAAACGGTGATCCGCCGCTTCGGCCCTCGACCGACGCTGGTGGAATGGGACAGCGACCTGCCCCCGTTGGAGACCTTGCTGGAACAGGCCACGCTCGCCCAAGCCATCCTGGATCGGGCATGACCGTTCCGCGCCCGCCCTCGCTGAGGGCGTTTCAACAAGGCTTGGCGATGCGTCTGCTTGGGCGCGACGAAGAGGCCGCCGATATCGGCCTGGACGCGGCCGGTTTGGCGGTCCACGCGAACAACGTTTCCGCCTCTTTACAGACGGCGATCGAGACCGCGTTTCCTGTCGTCCTCCAGCTCGTGGGCAAGAGCTTCTTCGCCGCCCTGGCGGAGCGGTTTGTTAGGGATCAACCCCCTTGCCGAGGCTGGCTCTCGGCCTACGGTTCCGAATTCCCGGACTACGTCGCCGCCTATCCCCCAGCCGCCGGGCTGGGCTATCTCGCCGACGTGGCGAGGATCGAGTGGGCGCGCATCCGCGCCGCCAACGCTCAGGACGCCCTCGGACTCGACCTGCAAACGCTGGCGACCACGCCGCCCGATCGACTGGAGGGCTTGCGTTTGGATCTTCATCCCGCGGCCAGCCTGATCCGATCCGCCTTCCCCGTGTTCGACATCTGGCAGGCGCACCAAAGAGCCGATCGCAAGGATGGCCTTGCCAGCATCGACCTCGCGGCTGGTCAGGAAGTGCTGGTCACGCGCTCTGGACCGAGCGAGATCAGCACCGTCGCCCTTGAGGCCGGCGACGCGGCTTTGCTCGCGGCAATCGACGAACGCGCCACCTTTGGCGACGCGTCCCAGGCCGCCGCCGACGCAGAGGCGGAATACGACCTCGCCGCCGCTCTCCCGCGGCTGGCGGAGTTACGCGCCCTGGCGCGCGCCATCGCCTGACTGGGCGCCGCGGCTCAGCTGCGATGCCCCGCGGCTGCCGTCGGCTTTCGTGGTCCGACAAGTCCGGTAGGCCGATTCTGGATTATCGAATCACGGTCGGATATCTCACCCGACCATGCGCATGAATGATCAACTAGGCCGTCAAGTGACCTTGTCGGACCGGCCCGAGCGCATCATCTCGCTTTGCCCCTCCGAAACGGAAACCTTGGCCGCTCTGGTGACGCCCGACAGGATCGTGGGCTGCACAAGCTACTGCAGATATCCCGAGACCCTCGTCACCGGCCTGGCCAAGGTTGGCGGCACCAAGCGGCTGGACCTTCAGGCTATCCAAGCGCTGAAGCCCGATCTGATCGTCAGCGTGCGGGAGGAAAACAGCGAAGACCAGATAACCACGCTCGCGAAGGATTTTCCGACTCTAATCCTCGATCCCGTGGATCACGAAACCACATTCGAGAGCATTCGCATGCTGGGCATGGCGGTGGGTGAGTCGACGCGCGCCGCCGGCTTGGCCGCCGATATCGAAGCGGCGCTGCGAGGTTTAGAAAAAGCTCAAGGTCAACGCGCGCTTTATCTGATCTGGCGAAAGCCTTACATGTCGGCCGGGTCGGACACGTTTATCGACGGCATGCTCCAGACCCTCGGGTTTGAAAACGCCGCGGGCGGCCTTTCGGGGCGTTATCCGATGCTTGACGACGACGCCGTGAACCGGGTGTTCCCCGAGGTCATTTTGGCCGCGTCCGAGCCCTTTCCGTTTGAGGAAAAGCACCGCGCGGAATTGCAGTCCCGGTTCCCAACCTGTCGGATATGTCTCGTGAATGGAGAGGCGTTCGGCTGGCATGGGGTGCGCACGCTGCACGCGGCCGCAACGCTCAATGCGCTGGTTCGAGAGATTTGCGCACAAGACGGATAGGCGGCGCGGGTCGGGCGTAGCCGATCTGAGCCTCAGTTAGGCTCACTCCCAAACCTCGAGATGGCCGCGGCGCACCACGCGGCGGGATGTCCGCAGCGTGAGGAGATCGGCGAGCCCGGTTTCGGCCAGCAGCGCCTCGATCTCGCGGCGGCCCGCCGGGCCAACCGCATCGGCCACCGCTTGAACCTTTTGGAGCAGGTAGAGTCGGTATGGCGCCACGCCCACGGTGATGTCGTGCCCTCGCCACTCGAAGTTGGTCTGCCCGATAGAGCGGTCCTGACTGCGCGGCAGGCCGCTGGCGCCGGGCTCGATGTCCGGGCGCGCCTGCAACCACGCCTCCGCGAAGGCGACGAACGCGCGAATCTCGGGCAGGTAATCGCGGGCGATGAAAGCCAACAGCGCCTTCAATGTCCCGGGCGCCGCGTCGTCGGTGAACAGCTCGGGCGCGGGCGCGCCGTACTCGCCCGCGTCCTGCTCGGGCGAATTCATCCGCTCCACCCAACGCCACACGCGGTACGCCTCCCGCTGCATGATGCGGGCGGGCGCCGGATCGCGCCCAAGGTGCGCATAGAGCGGCGCGACCAAGCCAAAGTCGCCGAGGCAGGGGCGGCCGCCCAGGAGGTAGGGCGATGCCGCAAGGTGTGCGTCGAACAGATCGAGGAATTCGGCGTAGGAGGCTTCAACCGCCGGAGCGGTCTCGGGCGTGACCCCGAAACTGCGCATGGCTCTGCGCATGCGCACGGCCGCCTGCTCGAAGACCTGCGCCTGCACCTCGGGCGAGGAGCCTGCCGGCGCCAGGGCCGCGGGAAAGTCGCGGGCGAGAAAAGCACGGTTCACGTCATCGAAGTTCCACCGGTAGTGCATGGCTGGACGCAGCAGACCCTCGCCGCCGAACAGCTCGAAGATGGCCGCGATCACCGCGTGCCGTGGGGTGACGGGATAGGCGGAGGCGCGTGGCGCGCCGGCGGCCTCGAAGTGCGCTATGATTTCCGAGCCGTCCTGCACAAGTTCGCCATCGGGCGTCTCGAGCACGGGGATGATCCAGCGTCCTATTCGAGGAACGATCTCCTCGCGGAAGCGCGGCTCGCCGGCGGCGCGATTCTCGAATTCCACGCCCTGCTTGATCAGATAGGCGCGCGCCTTACCGGTGTAGAGCGATCCCGGCGTTCCATAGAGGTGGTAGGTCATCTGGATCGCCCCTTTAAGCCCGCGGCCGGCGCTGTCAAACCGAATGAGCCAAGCGACCGTTCAGGTCGCGGCGTTGTACGGCGCCCTTCGGGAAGAGGTGCGGCCGAACGGCTTCCGGCCGCCGAGGCGCCGCGGTCGTTGGTTCAGGAGATCATCCTGACCCTGGCGATGGCGCTCTGGCCATCGACGTCAGCGGCGATCTTGCTGGAACTCTTGCGACTTCCCCCAAATGCAAAACCCCCGGTCCTCGGACCGGAGGTTCGCAAGTTGATATGGGTGCGGGGACACACATTGGCCGAGACCGACACTCACTGATCGTACCGATCTGACCAACAGGTCTAG
>DASQSO010000151.1:0-8631 GCA_035642335.1 Caulobacteraceae bacterium | reverse complement strand
CCCCCGTGTCCATGGACCCCGACCTGAAGGCCTCGATCGCCGTGACCCGGTTCGGCCTCGGCGCCCGCCCAGGCCAGATCGCCGCCGCCAGGCCCGATCCCGTCGCCTATCTCAAGGCCCAGATCCAGCCCAGCGGGGCGGACCAGCCCGTCGGTAATTTCGAGACCAGCGCCGAGAGCCTCGGCGACCTGCGGCAACTGCAGATGAACCGGCGCGAGGCGAAGATGTCCGCCGACCCCGACGCCGCCGATCCGGTCAAGGCCGCACAGAAGCTCATCCGCCAGGGCGCCGGCGGGGAGTTCATCGCCCGCGCCGCCCTGGCCAGTCAGACCGACGCCGGCTTCCGCGAGCGTTGGGCGCTGTTCTGGGCCAATCATTTCACGGTCGGCCAGAAGAACCTGCAGACCGTGGTTCTGGTCGGCCCGTTCGAGCGCGAGGCCATCCGCCCGCACGTGTTCGGCCGCTTCGAGGACCTGCTGGCGGCCTCGTCGTCGCACCCGGGCATGCTGATCTATCTCGACCAGGCTCAATCGATCGGCCCCGATAGCCAGTTCGCCAGCCTGGCCCGCACCGGCCTTATCCCGGCCCTGAAAGACCTCGGCGGCCTGAACGAGAACCTGGCGCGCGAAATCATGGAGTTGCACACGCTCGGCGTCGGCTCCGGCTACACCCAGGCCGACGTGACCGAATTCGCCCGCGCTCTGACCGGCTGGAGCATCGTCGGCTTCAAGGAACACCGCTTCGGCCAAGTCGGCGAGCCCGGCCAGTTCACCTTCCGCCCGGGGGCCCATGAGCCGGGCGTGCGTCATATCCTTGGCAAGGCCTATCCACAGGGCGGCATCGACCAGGGCCACGCCGTCCTCGCCGACCTGGCGGCCAATCCGGCCACCGCCCACCACATCGCCACCAAGATCGCCACGCACTTCGTCGCCGACGATCCGCCGCCGGCCCTGGTGGCGCGGCTTGAACACAGCTTCAATTCGACCGGCGGACAGCTTGATAAGCTAGCGGAGACCCTGATCGACTCGCCGGAGGCCTGGGATCCGCGACAGCGCAAGTTCAAGACGCCCTACGAGTTCCTGGTCTCCGGCTACCGCGCCGCCGGCCTGTCGCCGGGGGTCGAGATCGCCCCGGTGCTGACCGGTCTTGGCCAGAAGCCGTTCAGCGCCCCGTCGCCGAAGGGTTGGGCCGAGGACGCCCAGGCCTGGGCCTCTCCGGACGGCATCGTCAAGCGCATGGACTGGTCCGAGGGCTTCTCGGCCAAGGTGGTTCCCGCCGACGCCCAGCCGATGCAGATCGCCCAGAACACCCTCGGCGCCCAGCTGACGCCGGCCACGGCCACGGCCATCTCGCACGCCGAGTCGCGCACCGAAGCCTTTTCCATCCTGCTGATGAGCCCAGAATTCCAACGCCGATGACCCGCGCATTCGATCTGAACCGCCGCTCGGCCCTGCTGGCCGGTGCAGGGCTCGGCCTCAGTGTCACCTTCCTCGGCCGCCAGACCTTCGCCGCCTCGGAAGGCGACATGGCCAGGCGCAAGCTGGTGGTGTTCATCTGCCGCGGGGCCATGGACGGGCTTTCGGTCTCGCCGCCAATCGGCGACTCCAACTATGCCGGGCTGCGCGGCGCCATCGCCATCGCCGGCTTCGGTCAGCCGAACGGCGCGCTGCAGCTGGACTCGACCTTCGGCCTGCACCCCAAGCTTGCCGCCGTGCACGCGTTGGCGCTGAAGGGTCAGGCGCGGATCGCGCCGGCGATAGCCACCCCCGATCGCGCCCGCTCCCACTTCGAGGCGCAGGACGTGCTGGAGACCGGCGTGCCCGAGGTCGATAACACCGGTTCCGGCTGGCTCAACCGCGCCATGGAGTCGCTGAGCGCGGCCCGCAAGGTCGACGCCATCTCGGTCGGGGCCCAGGCCCCGCTGATCCTGCGCGGCAGGCTCCAGGCGGCCTCCTGGTCGCCTGGCGGCTACAAGGACCGCGATGCGCGCCTGCCGGCGATCCTTACCGACCTCTATGCCGGCGATCCGCTGCTGTCCCCCGCGCTGGCCAGCGGCCTGCAGACCGAAGCCATGGCCAAGGTGGCGAGCTCGATGCCGGACGAAGCCGATCCATTGATGACCGGCGCGAACGCCGACCCGGCGGCGCCGCGGCCTGCCGTCAACACCGCCATGCAGGCCGCGGCCGCTCCGGACATGCAGGGCGGCGCCCAAGGCGGCGGCGCACAGTCGCTGCAGCGCTACGGCGCCCAGGTCACCCAGCAGGCGATCGACGCGGCCCGCAAGATCGGCGTCACCCTGGCCAACTTCATGACCGAGCCGAACGGCCCGCAAATCGCCGCGGTGTCGCTGGACGGCTTCGACACCCACGCCAACCAGGGCGCGGCCGACGGCCAGCTCGCCAACCGCCTGCGCGGCCTGGATGCCGTGCTCGACGGCCTGTCGAGCGGCCTGGGGCCGGAGTGGAACAACACCGTCGTCGTCGTGGCCACCGAGTTCGGCCGCACCGCGCGCATCAACGGCACCAAGGGCACCGACCACGGCACCGCTTCGACCGCGCTGGTATTGGGCGGGAGCCTGAAGCGCGGCGGCATTATCGGCGACTGGCCGACCCTTGAGCCGGCCAGGCTGTTCGAGAACCGTGACACGGCCCCAACCATGGACATGCGGGCCGTGTTCAAGGGCGTTTTGGCCGAGCAACTGGGCGTCGACCGGCGGGCGCTGGACACCACGATTTTCCCGGACAGCGCCTCGGTCGCGCCGGCGACCGGCATTCTGGCCTGAGACGGAACCTCAGTAGAACTCGTCAAGCCGCCGATAAAACGTCAGTTTTCGCTCATCGACGGCGGCCAGCGGGTAGTGCGCCATGAGCAGGGCGCGTGCATCGACGCCGGGGAAGTTGCTGGCGCTGGACCGCAGGAAAAGCGCGAAATCCTGGTAGCGGTCGGACACCCCGGCCAGGCCCAGGTCGACGACGCCGGCCGGGCCCTCACCTGAGACGACGAAGTTGGGCAGGCTGGCGTCGCCATGGGTGAAGACCAGGTCTTCGCCGTCCGGCGCGGCGGCCACCATCTCACGCCAGAGATCGGCCGGCGCGCGGCCGGTGTTGTCGGGGTCGAACTCGCTGGCGTGGACCTCGCCCTCCTCGACGCGCCGCCAGGCCTCGGTGAGTTTTACGGACAGCCGCTGGTCGAGCGGGCAATCGCCGATCGGCAGGGCGTGCAGGGATCGAAGCGCGGCGATGGTCGTGACCAGGCCGGCTTCCGCGCGATCCAGCGGCAGCTCGTGCATCGCCACGCCCGGCAGCGCCTCGGCAAACATCGCCGGCCGGTCCTCAACCTGGCCTGCCCAGAGCAGCCGAGGCGCGCTAGCGCGGCCGTCCAGCCATTCCATGACGGCGATTTCCCGCGCCAGGCTCTCGTGGCTGATCCGCCGCGCCGGATCGGCGATCTTGGCGAAGGCGGGCCGCTCGCCGCCGAGCTTCACCGCCAGGTCGCCCGACATGCCGTGGCCGAACCGCTGGAACGGCGCGTCCGGCGGCCAGCCGGCGGCCGCGCAAAGACTCGCAATCAGCGAAGCCGCCTGGCTGTCCGAGATCATCGCCGTCTGCGCGCGGCGCGGAACGGCTCCGGATCGGCCTCGGCTTCCTCAAAGCCGAAACGCTGGAAACCGGTTTTCATTTCCGGGCTCAGCGGCGCCTCGATGACCAGTGTGCCGCCGCCCGGATGCGGCAGGCTTAGCCGCCGCGCGTGCAGCTGCAGTTTCAGGCCCTCCGACAAGGCCGCGGATGAGTCGTCGCCATATTTCGGATCGCCAAGAATCGGATGGCCGATCGCCTTCATGTGAACCCTGAGCTGGTGGGTGCGTCCGGTGTGCGGTCGAAGCGCCAACCACGATGCACGGTTGGCGGCATGAGACATCGTGGCGTAGTCCGTCTCGGCCGGCTCGGCGCCGAAATCCTTCGGCTCGGCAGGGACCACCATCTCGCGGTCGCCGACGCCCTTCTTGGCCAGATGCAGCTCGATCAGCCCCTGGGCCGGTTTCGGCTGGCCAACGACGATGGCCCAATAGGTCTTCTCCGCCCGCCGCTTGGCGAAGGCGCCGCCCAGCCACGCCGCGGCCGCCGGGGTCTTGCCCAGCACCAGCACGCCGGTGGTGTCGCGGTCGAGCCGATGCACCAGCCTCGGCCGCTCGACCCCCTCGCCCCAGGCGCTGAGCAGCCGGTCGATATGGCGGGTGGTCTTGGTGCCGCCCTGCACCGCCAGGCCCGAGGGCTTGTTCAGCGCCAGCACCGCGTCATCCTCGTAGAGCACCAGCGAGCGGGCGAAGGCCGCATCGCGCGGTGAGAGGCCGCCGCCATCCCGTTCACCGCGTTCCGGCGCATCTGGCAGCGGCGGCACGCGCACTTGGGCGCCCGCCGCCAACCGCGTCTCGGGCTTTACCCGCGCCCCGTCGACGCGGATCTGGCCAGATCGCGTCAGCTTGTGGATCTGCACATGGTTCAGGTGCGGCCAGCGACGCTTCAGCCAGCGATCGAGGCGGCTGTCCTCTTCGCCGGGCGCGACCTCGAGGGTGCGGACCTCTTTCTTGTCCATGGCCGCTTATGCAGCGCCCGCGAGCGATCGCAAACGATCGGCCAGGGCCTGAAAGTCCTCGGGCGGCGGCGCGGTGAGGGTCATCCGCTCGCCGCCAGGGTGGGGAAAGGATAGCGCCGCGGCGTGCAGCATCAGCCGCTTCACCGGCTGGCCGGCCAGCATCAGCACGCCGCCATAGCGCGCGTCGCCGGCGATGGGGCGCCCGATCGAGGCCAGGTGCACGCGCAGCTGATGCATGCGCCCGGTCTCCGGCTTCAGCTCCAAGAGGGCCGCGCCGTCGCCGGCGGCCAGCGTGCGGTAACGGCTGCGGGCGGTCTCGGCGTCCGGATGGTCGGGCTTGCAGACCCGCATAAAGGCCTCGCGGCCCTGTTCGTCGCGGCGCAGCGGAGCATCGATCAACCCGGATCGCGGCTCGGGCGCGCCCGGCGCGATGACGGCCTGGTAGGTCTTCTCGAACCGTCGTCCCATCATGGCCTTGCCGAGAAAAGCCGCTGCCGGCTTGGTCCTGGCGGCGAGGATGAGGCCCGAGGTGTCGCGGTCGAGCCTGTGAATCAGCCGCGGCCGGTTGCCGTTCGACCTGGCGAAGGCGAACAACAGCTCGTCCAGCGTATGCACCTGCCCGCGTCCGCCCTGGCTGGACAGGCCCGGCGGCTTGGCCAGCGCCAGGACGTGCTCGTCCTCGTGGATCACCAGCGAGCGGACGAAGGCGATTTCGGTGGCGCTGAGGTTCGGCGTGGCGGCCTTCATCGGTTGTTCTTGCCCGCGCGCAGGGCCTCCCAACGGTCCAGGCGCTCCTTCACCCGCGCCTCGGCCCCCTCGCCTTTCGGCGCATAGAAGACCTGCCGCTCCATGCCGGCCGGGAAATAGTCCTGGCCGGAGAAACCCTCATCCTCGTCGTGGTCGTAGGCATAGCCCTTGCCGTAACCCAACTCCTTCATCAGCCGGGTCGGCGCGTTGCGGATATGTGCCGGGGGCATCAGCGAGCCGGTCTCCTTCGCCACGCGCATGGCCGCCCCGAAGGCTGAATAGACCGCGTTGGACTTGGGCGCCGCGGCCAGGTGGACCACCAGCTGGGCCAGGGCGAGCTCACCCTCCGGCGAGCCCAGGAAGTCGTAGGCGTCCTTGGCCGCATTGGCCAGGATCAGCGAGGTGGGGTCGGCCTCGCCGATGTCCTCGGACGCCGCCCGCACCAGCCGCCGGGCGATGAACAGCGGGTCCTCGCCGCCGGCCAGCATGCGCGCCAGCCAATAGAGCGAGGCGTCGGGGTCAGAGCCGCGGATCGATTTATGCAGCGCCGATATCAGGTTGTAGTGCTCTTCTCGATCCTTGTCGTAGGCGGGGCTGCGCTTCTGCAGCACCCGGCCGAGGTCGGCGATGGAGAGCGGCTGGGCCGCGCCGATGTTGAACAGGGTCTCGGCCAGGCTGAGCAGGTAGCGGCCGTCGCCGTCGGCCAGGGCCAGCAGGGCGTGGCGCGCGTCGGGCTGCAGCGCCAGGACCCGGCCCTCATAGGCCTCCGCCTTGGCCAGCAGGGTCTCCAGCGCCGCGTCGTCCAGTCTTTTCAGCACGAAGACCTGGCAGCGGGACAAAAGCGCGCCATTGAGCTCGAACGAGGGGTTCTCGGTGGTGGCGCCCACCAGGGTGACGACGCCCTGCTCCACGAACGGCAGGAAGCCGTCCTGCTGGGCGCGGTTGAAGCGGTGGATCTCGTCGACGAACAACAGCGTCGCCTGGCCGGCGGCTCTACGACCGCGCGCGGTCTCGAAGGCCTTCTTCAGATCGGCGACCCCGGAGAACACCGCCGAGAGCTGCTGGAACTGATAGCCGGCCTCGTTGGCCAACAGGCGCGCGATGGTGGTCTTGCCGGTGCCGGGTGGGCCCCAGAGGATCATCGAGGCCAGCCGGTGGGCTTCGGCCATCCGCCGTATGGGTCCGTCAGGGCCGAGCAGATGGTCCTGACCCACCACCTCGTCGAGCATCGTCGGCCGCAAGCGGTCAGCCAGCGGAGACGGCGTCTCGGGCGTCAGGCCGGCGGCTTCGAAGAGGTCGGTCATTCGGGGAAGGTAGCAGAGATCGCAGGCGGCCCTAAATGCGGGTCCAGGTTCATATAATCACCGCTCGGAGGATTAGAATCGCCCGAGCGCCACCCTGAGTTCCGCCAGCGATTCCAGCCGCGCATCGGCTTGCGCAACCTCCTGCCAGCCGGAATGCACGATGCCCCACGGTCCTCGACGGATGAAGACGGCGATCATGCCGGCGGCGCGGGCGGGCAGGACGTCGTTGTCGAGCCGGTCGCCGACATAGGCGATCTCGGTGGCGGGACGGCCGGCGGCCCGAGCGACCCGGTCGAAGAAGGCCGGCGACGGCTTTTCGACGCCCCAGCTGCTGGACGAGGCGATGAAGTCGGCCTGAACGCCAGCCCGCCGCAACTCATCCTCGACAGATTCCGGCTGATTTCCCGAGATTCCAATATGATAGCCGTGGAGTCTCAGGTCAGTCAGGCAGGGCAAGGCGTCCGGATAGAAGTCGCCGCGCTCAAGAACATAGGCGTGACCAACCTCGCGGCGGCGTTCGGCCGCGGCCTCCCAGTCGTAGCCCGGGCGGACAAGCTGGAAGACCTGCCGGTGGTGCAGCCGGTGATCGACCACGACACCCATGGCGGCGAAGAAGGTCAGTCTGGGCACGCCCATCCAGTCGGCCCACAAGCCCCACTGACGCGTCTCGTCGACCAGGGTCTCGCCGACATCGAAGACGACGGTGGTGATCGCCATGGATTCCTCAAGTGTGGACGTAGCCGGCCCGCGCGACCTTGACCTCGCGGCCGGCCACGCTGACGCGCACGCCGGCGCCGGCGTGCGCCGAGCCGATCGGGGCGAGCGCAATACCCGCCTCAGTCGCAGCCGCCAAGAGCGCCGGCGCATCTTCAGGCGAAACGGCGCAGACGATCTCGTAGTCGTCGCCGCCGGTGGCCAGTTCGACCAGGGCCGCTGTTCGGTCTGCGGCGCGCGCCAGCCAGGCCGCGGCGGGCTCGGACAACGGCATCCGGTCAAGATCGATTTCCAAACCGACGCCGCTCGCCCGGGCCAACTTGTCGGCGTCGGCGATCAGGCCGTCGGAGACGTCCAGGGCGGCGTGAGCATGGTCGCGCAGCGCCTGGCGCAGGCCGAGCCGCGGCCGCGGCAGCCGGTAGCGATCGGCGAGCCATTCGGCTTGAATGTAAGAATTTCCCACACTCAACCCCTTGGCGGATAACAAACCGAGATAGCCGTCACCGATCGTGCCGGTGGCCAGGATCACGTCGCCGGGCCTCGCGCCGGCCCGCCGCACCATGCGCTCCGCGGGCGTCCAGCCGAAGATGGTCAGGCTCGCGGTCAACGGTCCGGGCGTCGCCACGGTATCGCCGCCGAACAGTTTCAGGCCGAACCGCGCCTGGTCCTCGGCGAGCCCCCGCGCGAAGGCCTCGCGCTCCGGCCAGCCGTAGTTCGCCGGCCAGGCGATCGCGAGGAAATAGCCGTACGGGTCCGCCCCCTTGGCGGCCAGGTCGGAGAGATTGACCCTGAGCAGCTTGCGCGCGATCAGATCGGGCGGGTCGGTGGGGAGGAAGTGAACGCCCTCGACGATGGCGTCCTTCGACACGATCAGGTCGAACCCCGGCCGCGAGGGGATGGCGGCGGCGTCGTCGATCAGGCCGAACGCCTCGGCTGCGCCCTCGGCCAGCGGCGCCAGACCCCGTGCGATCCAGGCGAACTCGTCAGGCGGGCCGCTCATCGCGCGCGATTCCATCCAGAGCGCCGTTGACGAACCCGGCTTCGGGTCCGTCGAAGAAGGATTTGGCGATCTCGACATATTCGTCGATCACCACTTCGCTTGGCAGGTCGCCGCCGATCAGTTCGAAGGCGCCGACGCGCAGGATGGCGCGCAGGGTGGCATCGATCCGCTCCAGCCGCCAGCCTTCGGCCAGGCGGGCGCGGACGGCCTTGTCGATGCGGGCCTGATGCTCGACGGCGCCGCGCACCAGCACGGCGAAATAGGTCTCGTCGG
>DASQSO010000150.1:0-3532 GCA_035642335.1 Caulobacteraceae bacterium | reverse complement strand
CCCTCATCAAACACGTTGGCGTGAGAGGGATGCGTATGGCCGAGTCGGCTTCTGACTATCACCACGGCGACCAGGACATCCGCGCCCAGCAGGCGACCTTCCACTCGGTGATGGTGGCCAGCAAATGGTCGATCGTGGCCCTGGCCGCCGGCATCGCCTTTCTCACCCTGTGGTTCTGCACCAGCGCCGGCTTCTTCAGCGCCCTGGTCACGGCGATCATCATCGTGGCGGTGGGGGTCCTCTTCCTTCGCGAACGGCCGTCCGCGCATTGACGGCCCCGTTGCGCTGACGGCTGGAGAGATTTGATCCGATGGGCGCGCGCGTCGCCATCACCAGAGAACGGCGGCACGGCGAGACCCGCGTCGCGGCGACCCCCGACACGGTGAAGAAGCTTATCGGGCTTGGCCTTGCCGTGGTGGTCGAGACCCGCGCCGGCCTCGCCGCCTCTATTCCAGACGTCGACTATATCGCCGCCGGCGCCGAGATCGCGCCGACGGTCCAGGCGGCGCTGGAGACGGCCGACATCGTGCTGAAGGTGGGCGCCCCGCAGCGGGAAGAGGTCGCGGCGCTGAAGCGCGGCGCGCTGCTGGTCGGCCTGCTGGACCCCTACACCGAACAGCCCCTGCTCGAGGCCCTGGCGGTGGCCGGCGTCTCGGCCTTCGCCATGGAGTTCGTGCCGCGCATCACCCGCGCCCAGGTGATGGACGCCCTGTCCAGCCAGGCCAACCTGGCCGGCTATCGGGCGGTGATCGAGGCCGCCGCGGTCTATGGCCGCGCCTTTCCGATGATGATGACCGCCGCGGGCACCGTCGCGCCGGCCAAGGTGTTCGTCATGGGCGCCGGCGTCGCCGGCCTGCAGGCCATCGCCACCGCCCGCCGCCTCGGCGCGGTGGTCACCGCCACCGACGTGCGCCCAGCGGTGAAAGAGCAGGTCGAGAGCCTCGGCGCCAAGTTCGTCGCCGTCGAGGACGATGAGTTCAAGGCGGCGGAGACGGCGGCCGGCTACGCCAAGGAGATGAGCGCCGAGTACCAGGCCAAGCAGGCGGCCCTGGTCACCGACCACATCAAGAAGCAGGACATCGTCATCACCACCGCGCTGATCCCCGGCCGACCGGCGCCCAAGCTGGTCTCGGCCGAGCAGCGCGCCTCGATGAAGCCGGGCTCGGTGCTGGTCGACCTGGCGGTCGAGCGCGGCGGCAACGTGGTCGGCGCCGAGCCCGACCAGATCGCCGACATCGCCGGGGTCAAGATCATCGGCTACGCCAACCTGCCGACCCGCATTCCCGCCGACGCCTCCAACCTCTACGCCCGCAACCTGGTCGCTTTCGTGGGGCTTCTGGTGGACGACAAGGGCGCGCTGGCGCCGAACCTCGAAGACGAGATCCTCAAAAGCTCGATGCTCACCCACGACGGCGCCATCGTCCATCCGGCCTTGCGGGGAACCTGACCATGGATGTCGTCGATCCCACCGTGTTCCGCCTGGCCATCTTCGTCCTGGCCATCTTTGTCGGCTACTACGTGGTCTGGAGCGTCACGCCCGCCCTGCACACCCCGCTGATGGCGGTGACCAACGCCATCTCCTCGGTGATCATCGTCGGCGCCTTGTTGGCCGCCGCGGCCCATGGGTCGGGGCACATGGTCTGGATCTCCAAGGGCGCCGGGGCGGCAGCCGCGGGCCTCGCTTCGGTGAACATCTTCGGCGGCTTTCTGGTCACCCAGCGGATGCTGGGCATGTACCGCAAGAAGGACCGGGCGACGTGACCGCCAACCTCGCCGCCGTCGCCTATATCGTCTCGGGCGTCCTCTTCATCCTGGCCCTGCGCGGCCTGTCGAGCCCGGTGACCAGCCGGCGCGGCAACCAGCTCGGCATGATCGGCATGGCCATCGCCATCGCCACCACCCTGCTGGTGCTGTGGCGGGGCGGGGCGCTGGACGTCACCACCGTGGCGTTGATCTTCGGCGGCGTCGCGATCGGGGGATCGGTCGGGGCGGTGATCGCCCGGCGCGTGCAGATGACCGCGATGCCGCAGCTGGTGGCCGCCTTCCACTCTCTGGTCGGCCTGGCCGCCTGCCTGGTCGCCGTCGCGGCGCTCTATACCCCGGCCGCCTACGGCATCGCCGTCGCCGGCGGCGGGGTTAAGCTGGAAAGCCTGATCGAGCTTTCCATCGGCGCGGCCATCGGGGCGGTGACCTTCACCGGCTCGCTGATCGCCTTCGCCAAGCTGAACGGCAATATGAGCGGCGCGCCGATCATCCTGCCGGCCCGCCACCTCATCAACATCGCCATCGCCGCCCTGGTCGTGGTGCTGATCGTCATCCTGGCGGTCAGCGGCGGCGAGGCCAAATGGGCCTTCTGGGGCGTCTTCGCCCTGGCCCTGATCGCTGGCGTCACCCTGATCGTGCCCATCGGCGGCGCCGACATGCCGGTGGTGGTTTCGATGCTGAACTCCTATTCCGGCTGGGCGGCGGCGGCGCTGGGCTTCACGCTGGAGAACGTCACCCTGATCATCACCGGGGCCCTGGTCGGCTCTTCGGGCGCGATCCTCTCCTACATCATGTGCAAGGGCATGAACCGCTCCTTCATTTCGGTGATCCTCGGCGGTTTCGGCGGCGAGATCGCCGCGGCCGGCGCGGTGGAGACCCGGCCGGTGAAGCAGGGCTCGGCCGAGGACGCCGCCTTCATCATGAAGAACGCGTCGAAGGTGATCATCGTCCCCGGCTACGGCATGGCCGTGGCCCAGGCCCAGCACGCCCTGCGCGAAATGGCCGACAAGCTGAAGGCCGAAGGCGTCGAGGTGAAGTACGCCATCCATCCGGTCGCCGGCCGCATGCCCGGCCACATGAACGTGCTCTTGGCCGAGGCCAACGTGCCCTACGACGAGGTGTTCGAGCTGGAGGACATCAACGCCGAGTTCCCCGCCGCCGACGTCGCCTTCGTCATCGGCGCCAATGACGTGACCAATCCCTCGGCCAAGACCGATCCCAACTCGCCGATCTTCGGCATGCCGATCCTGGACGTCGAAAAGGCCCGCACGGTGCTGTTCGTCAAGCGCGGCATGGGCTCGGGCTATGCCGGGGTCGAGAACGAGCTCTTCTTCCGCGACAACACCATGATGCTGTTCGCCGACGCCAAGAAGATGGTCGAGGGCATTCTGAAGGCGCTCTAACGCGGCTCCAATTCGCGGACGTGAGGATGAATGTGGATGACGTAACGGGCGAGCCCGTGGTCGGCGCGCAATCCCAACACGTGATCCATCACCGCCTAGGCGCTTTCCCATGCTTCAGCGGTCCGAGGACCGCCGACCGCCTCATCGCCAACGAAGGAAACCAGCACGAGCCACGCCGGCTTTCCGTGCCGCCTGAGAAAGGCGAGATGGGCCAACCTGTTCGCGTACTGGAAGAAGCATTGGCTCCACGGCGCCTTGGGCGATGCCTTGAGCAGAGTCGATGTGGTGCCCAAGGCCCGTTCGATGCGTTCGAGGGATGGCACGCTCGCCTGAGTCGGTGAGGAAAACAACTCAGCGATATGAGC
>DASQSO010000149.1:0-5228 GCA_035642335.1 Caulobacteraceae bacterium | reverse complement strand
CTGGCTATGAACTGCGGACTGCCCACCTGGCCGAGCAGGGCGTTGAGGTTGAAGCCCAGCTGCTTGACGACGCTGCGCTGCATCTCGACGATACGCACCTTGAGCATCACCTGATCTTTGCTGTCGATCGTCATCATGTTCAGCACCTGCGCCGGGTTCGACGTAAACTGCTGGGCGATCTGGACCGCCCTGTCGGCCTCGGCGAGGTCGCGGACGTCACCGGTCAGGACCAGGCTGGTGTTGACGGCGGCGACCCGGACGTGGGCGTCAGGCATGAGCTGGTTGATGGTCTGGGCCACGGCGCCGAAATCCTGGTCGACCCGGATGTTCAGCGCCAGGATGCGGCGGCCGGAGGCGTCGAAGAACGCCGCGTCGGTCGCGCCAGGCGCCAGCCCCATCACATAGATGCGCCGCGGCGAGCGCAGCACGGCATCGGCGACCTCCGGGTTGGTGACCAGCACATCGCGCGCATCGACCGGCAGATCCACGATCGCCGACCTGCCACGCGGGATGGTCAGGTTCTGCGTGGCGCCGCTGGCCGAGCCAAGGTTGACCTGCTGGGGACCGAAGGACGGCTGCGCCCGCGCCAGCGCCGGGAAGGCCGCCTGGCTCAACGAGGCGATCAGCAGAGCCGCGACCATAAGGAGACGGTGACGAGGCTTCATTGGAGGACCACCACTTCGGGGGCCTGGCCGCTGCGGAAGATCCGCACCAGGTCGACGCTCTGCGAATCTACGCCGCGGCCGGAAGGGCCGTTGGCGTCGGAATAGGCCCTGAGCGCGAGAATCACTTCGCCCTGCCGCTTGGCGCTGGCGACGATTTCGGTGTCGGCCGCCGAGACCTCGAGCGTGGCGGTCGCGCCCACCTGGGTCTGGGTCCCGCTCTTCGGCGGCTGGCTGTTCTGGTCGATGGCGAGCACGCGAATGTTGCGCAGCAGGGTCTGGGCGGCGTAGCCCGAAGGATCGCCGCCCGACCCGGTCGCATGGCTCTGCAGCACATCGACATGGTCGCCGGGCAGGATGAAGCCGCCGGCGGCGGTGGTGGCGTTCACCTGCACCGCCACGGCGCGCATGCCGGGCCTCAGGACGACGGCCATGTAGCCGCCCTCGCCGCCGCGCACCAGCTTGGTGTTGATGATCGGCTCATTGGCCAGGATCGGCTCGCGCACGATCGAGCCATAGAGCTGCTGCATCGGCCCGGCGGCGCCCGAAACCACCTGAACGGCGGCCTTGACGGTCTGCTTGGCCTGGTCGGCGAACACGGCGGAGACGGGGTGCGTCGGCGCGATCCGCGCGCCCTGGCCATCGGTGATGAAGGCCGGATTGACCGCGTTGGCCGGCCAGTCCTGCCAGGCGAGATCGTCGGGGCCCAGGCGGGCTCCGATCGGCAGATCGTGTTTGGCCACCAGCACCTTGGCCACGGGCAGGGCCGGCGCGGACGAGGCGATGACGACGGGAGCCGGCGCGTTTTTGTGCCTGGTCAGCGCACCGACGATCAGGGCCAGACCGATGGCTCCGATGGCCGCGATGGCGAGAACGACGATGATTCTGGTGCGGCCCATCGGCGGCGGCTCTCCGGAGACGTGCTCCGACCTTGCTCAGGCCGTGGTTAACGGCCCGCTAAGCGGCTTGGTGAAAGCCGCTAAAAACGCAAATGAAGCCCCTGGAGCAGGGAGCTCTGTGGAAAAGCGGCCAGTGCGCCCAGCGCGATCGCCACCCCGTACGGCGCCGCCTCGCCGGTGGTGGTCAGCCTGCTCAGCCAGGGTGGCGCCCCGGCCAGATAGGGCTTGACCCAGGCCGCGCGCGCATTCAGCAGCAAGAGCGCCAGGCCGCCGCCGGCGAGCGCCGTCACCATCAGGAACACGGCGCTGGCCGGCCAGCCCAGCCAGAGCGCAACACTGGCGAACAGCTTGGCGTCGCCGCCGCCGATCCAGCCGGCCGCGAACATGCCGGCGGCGACCGCCAGGGCGCCGGCGCCGATGGCGAGGCAAAGGCCGATCTCGCCAAACGGCCGGCCGAGCATGATCGCGGCCGGCAGGTAGCAGGCCGCCAATAGCAGGGTCAGGCGGTTGGGGATGGTGAAGCTGGCGATATCGGTCACGGCCGCGACGATCACCAGCGCGGGGAAGAGGGCCAGGGCGGCGGCTTGCGGCAGGGTCACGATGGTCTCGGCTCGGTGGTCGCGGTCACGATGGCGGCGACCGGTGAAGGAAAGATTGCGCTGGCGGCCTGGCCGGCCATCTTCCGCCGCGCCGCCCACCGGATCAGCGCAACCAGGACGCAGAACGGTATCAGCCATTCGACCCGCGACTGGTAGCGGTCGTAAGGGCCCGACAGGCCGCCGCAGATGAGGGCGTTGAGCAGCACGAAGCCGACCATGCAGACCGCGAAAGGTCGAAGATCGTCGTCCGGGGCCGTTGACTTGCGGAGGGCTCCAAAGACGAGCAGCGCCAGCGAAAGCCAGACGACGAGGCCCTGGACGGCTGCCAGCGCCGGAAGATCGAGATCGCCGCAACCGCGCCCGCCGTCGCCGCTCCGAGCGCATTGCGCCGCCCCCGGCGTGATCGCCACGATCTCGGCCCGCCTCTGGGTATGCTCGCTTATCAGCCCTCGCAGGCTGTCGAAATCCCGATCGATTGTAAAATTGAGGGCTTCGCTCGCACCACTGACCAGCATGGCGCCCACCTCACGCCAACCGTCGGTCAGGAAGGCGCCGAGCACCAGCTGGGGCTGTTCGCGGACGAACCGTTCGCGGTGGTCGGCCTCGGCGTCGCTGACGGCGCGGAACCGCAGCCGGCCATAGACCCGCGGCACATCGCTCGGCGCTGGCGGCGCCTCGAGCGGATAGAGGAATAGATAGTATTCTGGATATTGCGCCTTGACCTCGGCCAGGTCACAGGCAGCCAGCTTGGCGCCGGGACAAGCCCCCCTGAGATAGGCTTGGCCGGCTCCATCGGCCAGGACGCGGCCGGCGAGGAAGGGCGCGGTCAGCGGCGGTCGCCCGAAAGCCTGGCTCAGCACCGTCTGGCCGGCGCCCGAAACGACCAGGGCGGCGCCTAGGGCCCCGGCTACCGGCGCGACCCGCAAGGTCGCCTTGAGGAGGCCCGAGCGAGCGTAGACCAGAAGACCGAAGGCGGCCGCGGCCGCCAGGTCGAGGCGGTTGGAGGCGTGGGCCAGGGCCGCATAGGTCATCAGCATGCCAAGGCCCACACGCGTCCACGGCCCGATCCGCTCGACCCGGGCGATCATCAGGCCGGCGGCCAGCAGGGCGAGACCGCCGAGAAGGTCGGGCATGGCGTCGGCCGCCTCGAACCCCAGGCTGGTGAACACCGTCAGGCCCGCGACCACGCCAAGGTAGGTGAGGCGCCCGGCGCCCGGCGCCAGCACGCGGACGGCGACGTTGAGACCCCAGGCGGTCGCCAGAGCCTGGAGCGCCGCGACCAGCCAGAGGCCGCCGGCGGTGGTAAGAAGGTAGAGCGGGACGGCGTAGAAGGGCGAGCGCGCCCCGATAAAAGTCAGGGTGAAGCGCAGGTCGCCGCTGGCGGCGCCATGTGCGCCGAACTCCCAGCCGTGCAACGGCCGCCCGGCGATCCAGGCCTGGCCGGGCCGGGGCCAGGGGTGTTGCAGGGCCTCGACGATGTCGCGGCCCCAGCCCCAGTAGGTCGGCGTGTCATAGAAGACGAAAGGCCGGCCCCAAAATACGGCGGGCAGGAGCAGAATCGCGGTCGCCGCCAGGATGCAAAGCAGGTTGCGAAGAGCCGAGGTCATGGCTGAAGCGACGCGCGGATCTGCTTAACAAATGAAAAAGGCCGCGGCGTACGAAACGCCGCGGCCTCCTTCGACTCTTCGAAAATCAGGTGCCGCCCGCGCCGGCGACCTTCGTGGCGACCGTGTTGAACGTGGTGCTCAGGCTGGTGCCGAGGGCGGTGACGGCGCCGATGATGACGACCGCGACCAGGGCGACGATGAGGCCGTATTCGATGGCCGTGGCGCCCGACTCATTCTTCGAAAAACGCGAAACGAACTTGGACATTGCTTGGACTCCTGTTTCAGCAAGCATGGACTGGAGGTTCAAGCCGTCCGGCCTGCTTGCCCCCGAAAACAAGGCGAATATGCGGCGTCGCGCTTAATGGTCAGTAAACAGGCCAGTATTGGTTGAATTATTTGTTTGGTTGACGGATATTTACGATTACTATCGGTTAACCATGGGCCAATGCGGGGCGGTTTTCGGCCCCTCGCACACACTATGACTCCCTCGCGCGCGTCGGGACGACCATTTCAGCATTTGTTGACCATTCCGGCCCAAGCCTGTCCCCACTCGTTTCTCAAGGAGTTCGGTGATGCGCCGATCGATCTGGACGCTTTCGCTGGCGCTCGCGGCGCTACTCGGCGCCGGCTTAGCCCATGGCGCCGGGTTCACGGTCGAGATCAAAGGCAGCCGCCGCCTGCCGCTCGCTGGCGTCGCCGCCAATGTTTTCGTCGCCAATCCGGCCGTCGCCGACGTGGTCATGGTGGACCCGCGTAGCGTGATTGTGCTCGGCAAGGGCTATGGCGTGACCGAAATCCTGGTCACCGACCATTCCGGCCGCACCCTGATGGACCGCCGCGTCGCCGTCGTCGGCTCCAATGCGGGGTTGGTGACCGTCTATCGAGGCCGAATGGCGCAGGACTATCATTGCAGCAGCCGCTGCGAGACGATCAACGGCGCCGCGCCTCCGCCCGACAGCGCGAGCAACGGCGGCAATGCCGAACCCGTCGCCTCGCCGGCGGGCGACGACACGCCGCTCAATGTCGGCCCGCCGGTGACGGTGACGCAGGTCGGCGGCCCCCATCCCTGAGGCGCCAGCCAAGAGCGTCGGCGGTCCTTCGCCGCGCTCAAGGTTCGATCAGGACCCTGGGGCTAAGAGCCTGACCCAAAAGGGGCTAGATGTGAGCTCTCAACAGGTTGGCCATCCTGGCCATCAGAGGGCGCCATCCGTCCCTTCTCCCCTCGCAGGGAGAAGGTGGCCCCCTGGAAGGGGGTCGAAGGGGCCGCGCGGGCGTCTGGGGATTGGCCCCGCTGTTTTTTTCCCGTCATGGCCCGACTTGGTCCACGGCTGTCCGGTTCATTTTGGGTGGACAGGTTGCATGGCGTTGATTCTACTTGTTTTCAAACACTTGCCGGTGATTTGGACACAAGGAAGGACCAACGCCATGCGCCACCACAATAGCGTTTTTCATGAGCTTCTG
>DASQSO010000148.1:0-3896 GCA_035642335.1 Caulobacteraceae bacterium | reverse complement strand
CCATGGTCGCAGGCACAGCAAACCGTTAGACGAGATCACCGACGACGCCGAACGGTTCGCGGTGCTGAAAGCGCGGGTCGAGCGTCTCGAAGCGCTGTGGGCTATCGACCGTCGCAAGCGAGAAACCCGTGGCAAGATCATCATGGGCGGCGCGTTGTTGGCCGAGCTGATCGAGGCGGTGCAAGCGGGCGAACGCGAGCTTCTCACCACCACCCTCGACATTCTGGATCGCCGGGTCAGCGCGGTCCGCGACCGCCTGACCGTGCGCGACCTTCTAGGCGATGCGCCCCTGCCCTTGCGGCCTGGCGGCGGGTTGTCTGATCCGCTGGACGAGGTCGTGACCGCCGCTCAGGCGGCGCCGGATCTCGACGCCCTGGTGCAGTCGGCGATGGCGGAAGAGGCTGTGTTACGCCCTGCCGACGTCGACCCGGACTACGCCGATCTGGACGCAAGCTGGGGCGCCCAGGCTCACGGCTGATCGGCGCTGACCTGCCCGTCGGCCCCGACGAACAGCGCGCGCGACGGATCGCCGGATCGCACGGCGACAGCGCCGGGCGCCGGGCTGGTTTCGTCGGGTCCCGGCGCGCGATTGTCGCCGACGAACATGCCGCCGGCGCCCTGTCGCGGGCCGGCTTGTCCGACCAGGACGCGGCCCCCGGTCCGGTTCCCTCGCCCGCGCGCCTCGACGTAGAAGCTGTGCGCGCCGATCACCGCCGAGGGCGCCGCGCCGCCGAAGTTCACCAGGCTGGGCGCCACCTGACCCGCCTGGGCCCGGCGCCGGACGATGGTCGGGTTCTGGAAGAACCGGGCGCCGTTGGTGAGGTCGGGCAGACGGCCGTCCAGGGCGAGGTTCAGGATGGTGTCGATCCGCGCCTGGGCCGCGGACGACACCGGCGGCAGACGCCTCCAATCGCCCCCGGCCCGCATCACCGGCTCGAACTGCGAGGGCGCATTCAGGACCGCGTCCACGGAGCGGCCCCAGCGCCCGTCCTGCAGCCGGTTCAGGATGGTGTAAACGACGGCCGCCAGGCCGGAGTCGCCCTGGTTGGCGGCCTCGGCGTAGGTGACGCGCGCAACGCCGTCGCGCGCCTCGACGCTGTCGGTCAACCCCCTCAAGGCGGCGAGCGGCTGGGGCCGCTGTGGGGCCGTGGCGGCGGGACAGGTCACGCCCGGCGGCAAAGTCAGGCCGGCCTCCCCGCGCGCGAACAGCGCGCACAGCCCGGCGAGTGCGGCGGCGTCCATCAGAGGGCCGCCGCCAGCCGATAGACCCCCAGCACGGCCTGCCGCTGGACCGGACCGAAGTAGCGGCTGTCGAACGAATTGGGCACGCGGTCCGAGAACACGAAGAGCTCGCCGGGACCCAGCGTCCGGCAGCCGCTCCAGTGGGGAAGCGCCCTGCCCTCCCCGTCCTGGCGCTGGATCGGCGCGCGGTCGACGCCATTGATGACCAGCTCCGCGCCCGCCGCGCAGACACGGTCGCCCGAACCCGCCGCAACCGCCTTGAGGATCGGCCGGGTGTGAAGATAGGCCATGTGACGGTCGGCGTAGGGAAAGGCGGCCGCAGGCGTTCTGAAGGCGATGACGGCCCCCGGACGGACGGGGTCGCCGGCGCGGATGTAGATACCTGGCGGCTCGCTTGGGGTTCGGTTGAGCAGCGCCGGCGGGGCCCCGCGCGGCGCGATCCCGGCGCCGATGGCAGCGGTGATCGCCAGGATGCCGGTCGCCCGGAGCGCCGGCCTGGACGTCGGGCGGCAAACGGCGGCGACAAGACGGACCAGGGCCATGCGACGTCCTCCGCGCGGATGGCGAATTTATCGCATGAGGGGCTGAAATAGCAACTTCGGACCACATGCCGACGAGGGCCGTCGGGCGTCAGCCAGCCCCGCGGTGAGCACGGACGTGTTGCGCCTTCCAGGCCAGCATCGGCATCCTGGCGATGCGCGCCCTGACCGCCTCTGGCGCGTCGAGGCCGGAGGCGTCGATCTCACCGCGGTCGAGCAACTGGTTCAGGAAGGCGGTCTCCCCCGCCGTGCGCTCGAAGAGCGGGGCCAAGCCTTCTCGGCAAAGCGCCACCGACTCGGCGATCCAGGTCTCGACGCCGCCCGCGGCCTCGAAGTGGTCGCGGGGCAGGCAGATGGCGAGCTTCTGACGAAGCTCGCGCGGGTCGCCGCCAATGTCGTCGAGGCTGGCTTGGCGCCAATCCCGACGTCCGGCCGCGCCCCAAGCCAAGACGCCGGCGCGGACCAAGGTCCAGTCGAGGCCAGGCGCCGCCAGGATTCTACGCGCGTCGAACAGGTCGCGCGCCGCGCGGCGATCCAGCAGAGCCACCAGCTTGCCCGCCACGACCTCATGGATGTCGACCACGGGGATGTCCGTGGCCACCACGCCGCCGAGCGGCCGTGAGGTTGTCGCGTGGACGCCGAACAGGGGCTCTCGGGACATGTAGTTGAGATCGACCTCGATCGAGGCGCCGCCGCCCAGGACTGAGCTGTAGCGCGCCACCCATTTGCCGCCGGCATGGTCCTCCGGTTGGCGGGTGACTTGGTAGCCCTGAGCGGCCAGCAGGGCCAGCAAAGCGGCCTGCACGACCGGCCGGTCGGCCTCCATCGCCTCGCGCGCCAGGGCACCAATGTAGTTGAGGTCGATGTCCACGGAGAGTCGGTCCAGCGCCAGGTGGAAGACGTTCAACGCTGTGCCGCCCTTCAGGGCGACCCGAGTGTGAAGGTCAGGGTCACCCGCAATGGCCTGTAGCAGATCCAGCAGGCGCAGCACCTTCTCCAGGGTCGGCGCCGGCAGGCCGGTTTCACCGGCGATGCGCTGCAGGGCTTCGGCTGAGGGCGCAGCCATCAGAGCCCCTCAAACCGGGCGTCGATCACTGTGCTGGGGAGCACGATGTTCCAGCCGGATGCAGGGCGCCCCTCCCCCGCCACGGCGCCCAGCGCATAGCGAGTCTGGCGGGGCGCAAGGACACGGATGGTGTCCAGCGCCGCGTCGGGAACCCGTAGGGACTCTCGGCGCCGCTCGAGCCACCAGCCGGCGACGCCGGCGGCCGTGGCGTTGCCGTTGGCCGCAAGGTGCTGGGCGAGCTTTGCGCCGTCCAACCGGCCGATGAGGTCGAGGCTGTTGAGCAGCTCCTCTGCGCCGCCCGCCAGGTCTGGCCGGTCGAAGACGTCGGCGACCGTGCGCTCCAGGGAGGTGACGCTCACCGACTGACCGAGGCGGTCCAAGGTCGCCACGCTGTCGGGCCCCAGCGGCGCGACGGGGCGGACGAACCGGCAGGTGAAGTCCGTGGTCTCGAAGCTGCCCGGCTCGCCCGAGGCGATCACTTGAACATCAAACTCCGCCGAATAGGCGAATCCGTGCGCCTCGAGGGCGGAGTGGTAGCCGATCACGCCGTCGGGCCGTAGGCGCGAGGCCACGAGGAGGCGGTCGACCCACCAGGTCTTCGAATCGGCGTGTTTGGGCACCGAGGCGTAGAGGCCCCGGGCCACGCGCTTGATGTTGCCGGCGCGCACATGCTGGCCAAGCATGGCGGTGACCGTCTTGTCGTCAGGGGTTCTACCGACCGCCCGCGCGTAGTCGGCCCGGCGGAAGACGGGGGTGGCGCTGAAGAACGGGGCAGACAGGTTTCTGGGCATTGCGCGCACAAGGATCGGTGAAAGCGATAGATAAAGTATCGCTTCGACCGATTCAAGGAGATCTGAGCTTAGCGCGACCGCGTCTGCGGTCGCGGCGGCAAAGCGGGATCGGCGCCGTCCCACCCACCAACCAGACCCCCGGGCGGGAGGACCGGAGCCTGGGCCCGGCCCAGCGTGATTAACGGTTCGTTAACCCCGTCAGGGCGATTGAACGTATTTGCGGCCCTTGCCGCCACTTTTCATTCAAGCCGAATTGCC
>DASQSO010000147.1:0-4037 GCA_035642335.1 Caulobacteraceae bacterium | reverse complement strand
CTTACGGATCGCGTTAGGGGCGTCCATTACTGAGTGCCCCCTCTACCTTTATGCCGGCTCGGCGATCAGCGCATCCGCCGGGATATGGTAGGCTTGATGAAGCCGGCGGATCTGCGGGAGGGTGAAACCCTTCGTCCCATTCCGGATCTCGACCACCGTGGCCGGATAGTTGATCTCGCAGACGAGCCGGTAGCTGTTGCCCTTGATGTTGAACACCGCTCTAGTTCTGTCGGTCTGGACGAAAAAGAGCCGGGACCGACGATTACGATGACAGTTTACTAAACAACCCATCTTGGTAGACCATGTGGACCATGGCCGGGAGCATGGGTGGGAAGAAAAGTAAACTGTCGCGATAATTCTCGTTTGTGTCATGAGTGACGAATATGTCCGACGTTTTCATCTCCTATGCCAGACCAGCGGAGGCCGAAGCGCGAAGGATCGTGGAAGCGCTGCGCGGACAGGGATATAGTGTCTGGCGCGACGACGAGCTGCCGCCGCACCGCGCTTATGCCGAGGTGATCGAGGAGCGCCTGCGCGCTTCGAAGGCGGTGATCGTCCTGTGGACGGCCGATGCGGCGCGCTCGCAATGGGTGCGGGCGGAGGCGGATTTGGCGCGCGGGGCGGGCAAGCTGGTCCAGATCGCACTGGACGGCACCACCCCGCCGTTGCCGTTCAACCAGATCCAATGCGCCAATCTGAACGGGTGGGCGGGCCAGACCGACGCGGCCGAGTGGCGGAAGATCGCGGACAGCATCGCCGAACTCTGCGCCGCGGCGGCGTCCGACAGCGCACAATCGGCGGCGGTCAACCGGCCGGCGCCGCGACCGGCCGCCGGTCTGGGGCATAGCGGCTCGGTCGGCAGACGCGCGCCCAGGCGGTCGATCGTCGTCCTGCCGTTCGCCAATCGGTCGGGTGATCCAGAGCAGGACTATTTCGTTGATGGCGTCACCGAAAGCCTGACGACGGACCTGTCGCGCATCCACGGTAGCTTCGTCATCGCCCGCAATACCGCCTTTGCCTTCAAGGGGCGCGACGCCAAGGAGGTCGGCGAGAAGCTCGGCGTGCGCTATGTGCTCGAGGGTTCGGTGCAGCGCGGCGGCGTCCGGCTGCGGGTAAATGTTCAGCTTATTGACGCCGCGAACGGCGCGACCCTGTGGGCCGACCGTTTCGACAAGGAAATCAGCGACATCTTCGAGATGCAGGATGAGATCGTCACGCGCTTGGCGCGGGCGCTCGACGTTCAGATGGTGGCGGCCGAGGCTCGCCGCGCTGAGCGAACGGTCGATCCGGACAACGTCGACGCCCTGGCGGCGCTCGCGCAATATGACGGCCTGGCCATCGCTCTGGCCTTCACCCCCGATGGCGGGTGGGCTTCGTACGACCAGGCCGAGAAATGGGCCATTCGCGCCGTCGAACTGGTTCCCGGTCACGCGCTGGCGCATCTGGCGCTGGCTCAGGTTCATGCTTTCACCGATCGCGTCGACCAGAGCCTTTCCGAATACGAGCGCGCGCTGCAACTCGACCGCAATCTCGCCCATGCCTATGCCGGCTTCGCCGCCTCTAAACTGTACGGCGGCAGGGCCGAGGAGGCGGAGGCCGACATACTGCGGGCCTTCCACCTCAGTCCGCAAGACGCGCGGGCGCATCTTTGGTGCCTGATCGCCGGCTCCGCCAAGCTGTTCCACGACGAGGACGCGGCGGCGGAGACATGGTTTCGACGCGGCATTGAGATCAATCGAAGCTATCCGATTCAGGTCATGTATCTGGCCGCCGCCCTGGTGGGGCTGGGTCGCCTGGACGAGGCTGAGGCGATGGCCCGCGAGGCGCTGACCGCGGCGCCCAGGCTGTCGATAAGTCTCGTTCGGGCGATCCGGCGGTCGACCAACCCGACCTATGTCAAGCAGCTCGCTTGCGTGATCGAGAAACTGCGGGTCGCGGGCATTCCCGATTAGACCTTTAGGCCATGGTATTGCGAATGTGAGAGGCCGCCGTGTTGGCAGGGCGTGCAAAACCGCCGCCAGGGTCCAGATTTGCGTTCCCGTTCGGCCTTTCGGTGGCCTTCAATGTCGCCGTCCTGCTCCTGCTTTCTCTTGCATATCCGTTGCCCGCTCCCGTCATGACCAGGGATTCGGCGATGGTGGTCGAACTGGTCCGCGCCAAGGCGCCTGTTCCAGCCCTAACGAAAGTTTCGCACATCCCACGGCCCGACCGGTCCCCGCCCGGCGAGGTTTCTCGGACCTCGGCCGATAGGCCGCCGAAAGCCTCGTAGACGCCGGCGCCCGGGGAGATTCACCCGCCGGCGATTTCAGCGCCCCAGACACCCCAGAACCCTGAACTCGGAGCTGTCGCGCGCGCTGAGGACCAGCGTCGGATGCGCCAGCCCGGACATATCGCGGCTCAGCGCCGAAGAGCGCGAAGTTTGCCATCGCCGAATAGCAGAGATCGCCAAGGATGCGCCAATTTACGATCTCGACGCCCGAAACCCAAACGGAGCCGAAGCCATCAGGCACGCCGTGCACTGTAATGACGTCTGGAAAGCCTATCGCAACAGCACCAGGTGGGATGATTTTCCAGGGGTAAATTGCTCAGATCCCGGGGAACACCCATTCTAGTCATGCCTAGTCGCGGCGAGCGGCTTCGATGACCTCGCCAATTTCCGTCATGGCGTCGTCGTGAGCGACGTCCACACCATTCGTCGACGCAAGCGCATCACAAACCCCGCCCGGGCGCTCGCCGCTGAACTCGCCGCTCACTGGGCCGCATCAAGGGGCATTAACCCGGATTCGTCGCCCTGACCCTCCGAGCCGGCTGGAAGCCGGCGTTCCAAGGAAGCTCCAGACGCCCTACAGCGCCAGGTCCACGCTCACCGGCACATGGTCCGAGGGCTTGTCCCAGCCGCGGGCGTCGCGGTGGATGGCGACGTCTCGCAGCGCGTCGGCGGCCAGGGGGGAGAGGAGGAGATGGTCGATGCGGATCCCCAGGTCCCGGGGCCAGGCGCCGGCCTGATAGTCCCAGAAGGTGTAGCCGCCCGGCCGGCCGTCCCGCGCCGCATAGGCGTCGGTCAGGCCCAGCCATTGCAGGGCGCGCCAGGCGGCGCGGCTCTCGGGCCGGAAGAGCGCGTCGTCGGTCCAGGCCTCGGGGCGGGCGACGTCGGCGGGGGAGGGGATGATGTTGTAGTCGCCGGCGAGAACCAGGGGCTCCTCCAGGGGGAGAAGGTCGCGGGCATGGGCGTTCAGCCGGGCGAGCCAGGCCAGCTTGTAGGTGAACTTGTCGGTCCCCACGGGATTGCCGTTGGGCAGATAGATGGCGGCGACGCGGACGGGGTGGGGGCCGGAGACGACAGCCTCGATATATCGGGCCTGCTCGTCCCCATCATCGCCGGGCAGACCGCGGCGGACATCCTCCAGCGGCGTCTTCGAGAGCAGGGCCACGCCATTATAGGTCTTCTGGCCGTGGACCGCGACATTATAGCCCATCCGCTCGAAGGCCTCGGCGGGGAATTTCTCGTCGACGCACTTGATCTCCTGCAGGCAGGCGACGTCGGGCCGTTCGGCCTCGAACCAGCGCAGCACCGTCTCCAGACGGGCGTTCACCGAATTGACGTTCCAGGTGGCGATTTTCATGCGGGCGGCGCGATCCAGCGGGGCCGGCCGTCAGATCGAGAAGCTCACGCCGCAGCCGCAGCTCGACTTGGCGTTGGGATTGCGCACGCGAAACTCCGCCGCCGCCAGTTCGTCGGCGAAATCCAGCTCCGCGCCCTTGAGAAAGGGGAGGGACACCGGATCCACCAGCACGGTGGCCGCGCCGCGAGAAACGCGCACATCGTCGGGCTCGGCGCTTTCGACCAGGTCGAAGCGATACTGGAAGCCGGAACAGCCCCCGCCGTCCACCGCCAGGCGGAGCATGAGGGCGCGGCCTTCGCGCGCGCTGATCGCCTCCAGGCGGCGGGCGGCGGCGTCGGAGAGGGTCAGGGTTCGCCCGCTGGAGGGCGTGACTTGCAGATCGGTCTTCGTCATCGCGATGGAATTCCTCACTGG
>DASQSO010000146.1:0-3630 GCA_035642335.1 Caulobacteraceae bacterium | reverse complement strand
GCGGGCAGAATTTCGAGGAGGCGTTGAGCGCGGCCAGCGAACTGCTCTCGGGCCTGGCCGGCGGCGCCAGCATGGTGGTGACCCCGGTGCGCGACGTCGGCGTCAAGCACGTGGAGTTCGTCACCCTCGGCGCCGACCAGGCCCTGGCCATCATGGTGTTCGAGGATGGGGCGGTGGAAAATCGCCTGATGCTAAAACCCGCTGGCCTGACCCCGGCGGCCCTGGCGGAGGCCTCGAACTTCCTCAACTCCCGGCTCAAGGGCCGCACCCTGGCCGAGGCTCGCAGCGAAATGCGCGGCGAGCTGGACGGCGCGCGTCGGCAACTGGACGCCACGGCCGCCGGCCTCGTGGAGCAGGGGATCGCCGCCTGGAGCGGCGGCGAGGGCGTTGCCCGCACCCTGATCGTGCGCGGCCAGGCCAAGCTTTTGGCCGAACCCAACGCCCTCGACGATCTGGAGCGGGTGCGGATGCTGTTCGACGACCTGGAACAGAAGGAGCAGCTCATCGGTCTTCTGGATGACGTCAAGAACGCCCAGGGCGTGCGCATCTTCATCGGGGCCGAAACGCGGCTATTTTCGCTTTCCGGTTCCGCTGTGATCGCCGCGCCCTATATGTCGGGCCGACAAAAGGTTCTGGGCGCGATTGGCGTGATCGGACCCGCGCGGCTGAACTATGCGCGGGTGATCCCCCTGGTGGACTACACCGCCCGCGCGCTGGGACGCCTGCTGAACGCCTAGAGGAACGAGGACCTATGACCGACGACACCGCGCCGGCCGATGACCATGCCGAAGACCGGATGGACGAGACGGACGCCCTGCGCGCCGAACTGGCCGGCCTGAAGGAACAGGTGCTGCGCATCGCCGCCGAGGCCGAGAACACCAAGCGCCGGGCCGAGCGCGAGGCTAATGACGCACGCGCTTTCGCCATCCAGAAGTTCGCCCGCGACCTGCTCGGCGTCGCCGACAACCTGGCCCGCGCCCGCGAACACGCGCCGGCGAACGCCGAGGACCCGCTGGTCAAGAACCTCGCCGTCGGGCTGGAGATGACCGAGAAGGACCTCCTGACCGCCTTCGACCGCAACGGATTGAAGCGGGTGGACCCGCCGCGCGGCGCCAAGTTCGACCCGCACCAGCACCAGGCGGTGATGGAGCGGCCGGCCGACGACCTGGGTCCCGGCGCGGTGCTGGAAGTGCTGCAGCCCGGCTACGACCTGATGGGCCGCATCGTGCGTCCGGCCATGGTCGTGGTCTCCGCCCGCGGCTCCAGGGGCGAGACGCCGTCGGAAGCCGCGCCCGCCGACCCCTATAGCAACCCGGAAACCGAACCGGACGGCGCCGGCGGGTCGGTGGACGGGAAGGCCTAGGTCCTAGCGCCCTCGCCTCGGCGGCACGCCGTTCAGGGCGAAGTGGGCCAAGAGCCGCGACCAGCCGTCCATGGCGTCAGCCGCGTTGTAGCTTGGCCGATAGTCGGCGTGGAAGCCGTGGCCGGCGTCCTCGTAGATGATGATCTCGCTGCCGGTTTTGCCCGCCTTGGAAAGGGCCTCGCGCATGGCCGGGATCGCCGCACCGGTGGGGTCCTTGGTCGGATTGGCGTAGAGGCCGAGCACCGGCGCGTGTAGATCGGCCACCTTATCGATCGGCCACTCGGCGTTGGGGTCCGGCGCCGCGTTCGCCCCTGGCGCCAGCCGGCCATACCAAGCGACGCCGGCCTTGAAATCCGGAAAGGTCTCGCAGGCCAGCCAGACATATTTGCCGCCCCAGCAAAAGCCGGTGATGGCCAGCTTGCGCGGCTCGACATAGGTCTGGCGCTTGAGGAAATCGAGCGTGCCGGCGATGTCGCCCACCACCTGCTTGTCCGAGGCCGCCGCCACGATCTTCAGGATCGCCGCGAAATCGGTCAGCGGCGCCGGGTCGCCAACGCGCACGAAAAAGGCCGGCGCGATCGCCGCATAGCCCAGCTTGGCGAACCGGCGGCAGACGTCGCGGATATATTCGTGCACCCCGAACACTTCCGAGACCACGACCACGGTGGGGTAGCGCCCCTTGCCGTCGGGCCTGGCTACATAGGCGGGGATGCCGGTGGGCAGCCTCACGGTCTCGGTGACCAGCCCGACCTCATCGGTGTGGATGGGGTCGGCGTCGGCCGCGACCGCATAGGCCGCATAGCCGGCGAACATGGCCAGGCCGGCCAGGCCGCGCCGCGAAAGGTGGAAATCCTCGGGCGCGGAGCCTTCCGGCCGGGTCAGGTTGAGCATGGTGGTTCCTTTTAACGCCGTTCCCCCGCGCCATGGTGCGTCAGCGGGGAGGCCGGAGTCAAAGCCGGCGACGATCTTCCGCCGCGGAATTGAACGGGAAGGCTATCGCCGTCTTGCCGCTTTCCCAACGGCATGCCAATGGAGTCAAACAATCGTTTGAACGATAGAGGATCGCCGCGATGAGCCTGGAACTCACCGACGAAATCCACGCGCTGGTCAACGGCGCGCTGGAGAGCGGCAATGCGATGCTGCTCGCGGTGATCACCGCCGATGGCAAGCCACGCATGAGCTTTCGCGGTTCGATCCAGGCTATCGGCCCCGATCAGCTCGGCCTTTGGGCCCGGCGGGCGGAGGGCGACACCATGGAAGGCATCAAGGCCAATCCCAATGTCGCGCTGATGTACCGCGACGCGGGCAAGCGGGTGCTTTTGCAGTTCGCCGGCCGGGCCCGCATAGCGGCCGCCGGGGCCGAGCGCGACAAGGTCTATGACAGCGCGCCCGAGCGGGAGCGAAACGCCGATCTGGAGCGCAGGGGCGAGGGCGTGGTGATCGACCTTGACCGCGTCGAAGGCATGCTGGGTCTGAACGCCGAGGGCAAGCCCAACTTCGTGCGTCTGGAGGCTTAGGCCGGACGCTCATAGAGCGGGCGGCGCGGGCGAGGTCGCGCAGGCGGATTCTCGATGGCATCGAGACAGGGGGTGAGCGGCCATTGACCTCTCCGCTCCCGAAGTGGTCGAACCGTTCAAGGCAGATCTCGTCTGGCATCCGAGAGCGGAAGTTACCCTATGGAGCGGTCCGTGCTGGTGTTGCTTGGGTCTGCGCGCCCGGATGGAAACACCGCAGATACTACGCGCGAACTGATCGCGGCGCTGAAACTTCCGGCGATGATGATTGACCTTGGGGCCGCGACCATCGAGCCATTCGACTACGTGACGAGCGAGCATCCCGACACCTTTGTCGAAATGGTCCGTCGGGCGCTCGAAGCGACCGACCTTGTGCTTGCAACGCCGGTCTACTGGTATGCGATGAGCGGGGTGATGAAGAGATTTTTCGACCGACTGACCGACCTCGTAAGGGAGCCCAACAAAACGCTGGGGCGAGCCCTGGCCGGCAGAACCGTTTGGCTAGTGGCGACAGGAACTGACCCCGAACTACCTGCCGGCTTTGAGCTGCCGTTTCGGCTGACCGCCGGCTATTTCGGAATGGCCTTCGGGGGCACCTGCTATCGCCACTACCTTCGAGACAGCGAGCCTGTCGAGTCAGCGGCCGAGAGGATACGGACCTTCGCGGCGGATATCGAAGCCGCGAAAGTGACAGAAATCCCTGCCCGCGCAAACTAAGCGGGGCCTTGAATGCCGCACACGGGTGGAGGCTGT
>DASQSO010000145.1:0-6087 GCA_035642335.1 Caulobacteraceae bacterium | reverse complement strand
CTGCTGTCGGCCGACGAGGTCGCCGCCCGCGTTCAGGCCCTGGCCGCCGAGATCGCCCCGCGCATTGATGACGACAGCGTCTGCATCTGCCTGCTCACCGGTGGCATCTGGTTCGCCGCCGATCTGATGCGGGCCCTGGCGGGTCTCGGCCGCCATCCTCTGTTCGACGCCCTCTGGCTTTCATCCTACCAGGACGGCCAGACCAGCGTCGGCCGCGTCGAAGTGCGCTCAGCCCTGCAACGCCCGCTCGAAGGCCGTCAGGCGCTGCTGATCGACGACGTCATCGATAGCGGCCTTTCCCTCGCCGAGGCCGCCCGCATCGCCCGCGAGGCCGGCGCCCGCGAAGTGCTATCGGCCGTCTTCGCCGCCAAGCCCTGGCCCAGGCCCCGCACCTGCGAGCCTGATTTCGTCGCCTGGACCGCGCCGGACCGGTTCCTGATTGGTTACGGCATGGACGCGGCCGGGCGATACAGGGGATTGCCCGGCGTGTGGGGGGCCCCAGAACCCTCTCCCCGCGAGCGGGGAGAGGGTTCTGATATCTGGAAACAGAACGCGAACATGCTATAGCGCTGGCATGGACGGCGCCCAGGGCCAGACCGAGCTTCCGCAGCCTTTCGACGCCTGGTTCGCCTCGCGGGGGTGGCGGCCGCGGGCGCACCAGCTGGCCATGCTGGACGAGGCGCGGGCCGGGCGCGACGCACTGCTGATCGCCCCGACCGGCGGCGGCAAGACCCTGGCCGGCTTCCTGCCCAGCCTGATCCAGCTCGCCCAGCGGCCGCCGCCCAACGCCCCGCCGGGGATCCACACGCTCTACATCTCGCCGCTGAAGGCGCTTGCCGTCGATATCGAGCGCAACCTGATGGCGCCGATCGCGGAGATGGGCCTCGCCATCAAGGCGGAATCCCGCACCGGCGACACCGGGATGGCGCGGCGCCAGCGCCAGCGGGTCAAGCCGCCCGACATCCTGCTGACCACGCCGGAGCAGCTCGCCCTGTTCTGCGCCTGGGAAGGGGCCAGGCTCTATTTCGCCGACCTGGCCTGCGTGATCATCGACGAGGTCCATTCCATCTGGCCCTCCAAGCGCGGCGACCTGCTGGCGCTGGATCTCGCCCGGCTGCAGCAGTTCGCCCCAGGCATGCGCCGGGTCGGGCTGTCGGCGACGGTGGACGATCCGGCGGTGATTCAGCGCTGGATGGCGCCCCGCCCCGGCGCCGGGGTCGACCTGATCCTTGGCGCGGCCGGCGCGCCGCCGGTGGTCGATATCCTGCTCTCCGGCGGCGAGGTGCCGTGGGCCGGCCACACCGCCCACCACGCCATGGCCGAGGTTTATGAGGTGATCCGCCGGGCCAGGATCGCCCTGGTCTTCGTCAATACCCGCTTTCAGGCCGAGTTCGCCTTCCAGGAGCTTTGGCGTCTGAACGACGACAACCTTCCTATCGCCCTGCACCACGGCTCCCTGGCCGCTGAACAGCGGCGCAAGGTCGAGGCCGCCATGGCGCGAGGGGCGCTCAGGGCCGTGGTCTGCACCTCGACCCTCGATCTCGGCATCGACTGGGGGGATGTCGACCTGGTCATCCAGCTCGCCTCGCCCAAGGGCGCCTCGCGCATGGTGCAGCGGATCGGCCGCGCCAACCACCGGCTGGACGAGCCGTCCCACGCCCTGTTCGTGCCGGCCAACCGCTTCGAGATGCTGGAATGCCAGGCCGCCCGCGAGGCCATCGCCGAGAACGCGCTGGATTCCGAGCCCGAGCGAGTCGGCGCCCTCGACGTGCTGGCCCAGCACATCATGGGCCTGGCCTGCTCCGAGCCCTTCAACCTGGTCGCCCTCTATGACGAGCTGCGCACCGCCGGCCCCTATCGCGACCTCGGTTGGGAGGACTACGAACAGGTGGTCGATTTCGTCTCCACCGGCGGCTATGCGCTGAAGACCTACGACCGCTTCCGCCGTATCGTCCAGGGGCTGGACGGCCTCTGGCGGGTGCGCAACGAGGAGACGGCGCTCCGTCATCGGATGAACGTCGGGGCCATCGTCTCCGCCGCCATGCTCAGCGTGCGGATTTCTTCCGGGCGCCGCTCCACCCCCGGCCGCAAGGTCGGCGAGGTGGAGGAGGGCTATCTGGAGGTGCTGGAGCCTGGCGACACCTTCGTCTTCGCCGGCCAGGTCTGGCGGCTGATGGGCGTGACCGGAACCGACGTCCTGGTCACCAGCGCCGCCGGCGAGGACGCCAAGATGCCGTCCTGGGGCGGCTCCAAGTTCGCCCTCTCGACCTTCCTGGCCCGGCGGGTGCGTGAACTGATGAGCGACGGCGACCACTGGCGGGTGCTGCCCGACGACGTGCGCGAGTGGCTGGAGATACAGAAGGACCATTCGGCCATTCCCGCCAGCGACGAGATGCTGCTGGAGACCTTCCCGCACGGCCAGCGCCAGTTCATGGTCGCCTATCCGTTCGAGGGCCGGCTGGCTCACACCACCCTGGCCATGCTGCTGACCCGGCGGCTGGAGCGGCTGGGCGTCGGGCCGCTGGGATTCGTCTGCAACGACTACGCCCTGACCATCTGGTCGCTGAAGCCCATGGACGGCCTCGATTTCGCCGAGCTGTTCGCCGAGGACATGCTGGGCGACGACCTGGAAGCCTGGCTGGCCGAGAGTGCGATGATGAAGGGGGCGTTCAAGGCCTGCGCGCTGATCAGCGGCCTGATCGAGCGGCGCTTTCGCCAGGACAAGAAGTCCGGCCGCCAGATCAGCTTTTCCACCGATCTGGTCTATGACGTGCTGCGCCGCCACCAGCCCGATCACCTCCTGCTGCGCGCCGCCCGCGCCGACGCCGCCAAGGGCATGGTCGACGTAGCCCGGTTGGGCCAACTTCTGATCCGTATAAAGGGGCGTATCCGCCACGCCGCCCTGGACCGTCTCTCGCCCTTTTCGGTGCCGATGATGCTGGAGATCGGCAAGCAGCTCTCGCCCGGCTCGGCCGGCGAGATGATCCTGGCAGACGCCGCCGAGACCCTGATCGCCGAGGCGACCGCGTGAGCGCCGTGGCCTTCGCGCGCAGCGACTGCGGCGGGGTGACAGCCCGCGTCGGCGGGGCCGACGCGCTGCTGCGCGCAACCGGAGCCCTCTGGTTGGCGCCGGCGCGAACCCTGGTGGTCGCCGATCTGCACTTCGAGAAGGGCTCGGCCTATGCCGTCCGCGGCCAGATGCTGCCGCCCTATGACACGGCCGAGACCCTCCGCCGCCTCGCCGCCGAAGTGGAAGCCCTGGCGCCGGCCGCGGTGGTCTTCCTCGGCGACAGCTTCCACGACCGCGACGGCGAGGCCCGCATGGCTGGCGCCTACGTCGAAGCCCTGGTCGCGCTCGCCCGCGGCCGAACCCTGGTGTGGGTGGTGGGCAACCACGACGCCGACGGGCCAGCCTGCCTGCCGGGCGAGGTGGTGGAGAGCGTACGGATAGAAGGCCTGACCCTGCGCCACGAGCCGCTGGCGGGCGCCCAGGACGGTGAAGCGGCCGGCCACCTGCACCCTTGCGCGCGGGTTTCCGGTCCCGGCCATTCGGTGCGCCGCTCCTGCTTTGTCACCGATGGCGCGCGGATCGTGCTGCCAGCCTTCGGGGCCTATGCCGGCGGACTCAACGTTCGCGACAAGGCCTTCGCCGGCCTGTTCGCCGCCCCGCCGCTCGCCGTCACCCTCGGCCCCAGCCGCGCCCAGCCGATCGGCTGGCGCAGGCTGGTGGGGGACTGACTACGCCTTGGCCGCGCGCCTGATCCGCTCCGACACCGCTTCGTAGAGCTCTTCGCCCCAGCCAGGGGCGACCTTTTCGCCGAGGGCGAACTGGGGCGGCACGGCTTCCGGCCCCTCGCCGGGCGGCAGGGGCGGGGAGAAATAGCCCAGGGCATAGCTGCCCATGGCGTAGCCCAGCAGCGCCCGCAGCTTCGGGTCCAGGGTGCGGGCGATGGCCGGCGGACAGGACAGGTACTGGTTCTCCTCCTGCCGCAGCCAGCCGAGGCAATAGGTCAGGTTGATGCCGACGCGATCTTCGCTCGTGCGGTTCTCACCGCCGGCGTGGATCACCGAGCCGGAATAAACCAGCACCGAACCCCGCTCCATTTCGGCATAGCCGATGTCCTTGGGCGTCGCGCGCCGCTCGTCCGGCCAGGACGGGCTGCCGGGAACGATCTGGGTGGCGCCATTGGCCTCAGTGAATTCGGTCATCGCCCAGATGGTGTTCAGCTGCGGCTCGACGCCCTTCAGATAACCACCCCAGGCCAGGCGGTCGCGGTGCAGCGGCTGGCGCGGCTGGCCGGGCCGGATGCGGATCACCTGGGTCAGGTGCAGCTGGTAGCGGTCGCAGGACGGCAGCAGGAAGGCGTCGCAGGCCGCCAGTATGGTCGGGTGCATGATGAGGTCGCGGCAGGCCGGCGAGCGGGCGACCAGGGCGCCGGTGCGTGTGGTCTGAAAGCCTGTGAACGGGTCGCGACCGTTATCGGTAGCCTCGACGAACGGATCGATCTCCGCCGAGACCGCGTCGACCTGCGCCGGGGTCAGCACCTGATCGAGAATGAGGGCGCCGTCGCTGTCCAGTGCACCGGCGATCGCCTCGGCGGAGGCGTCGGCCGGCAGATGTTTGAGGCTCGGCATCGGCTGTCTCCGTCCGCGAGCCTGGAGTTCAGGTCCTTAACGGCCGGCCGTCAAGACTGGCCGTCAAGACTGGCCGTCGAACGGCGACAGTCCTTGACACATTAGGTTGATATCAACACAAAGCGGCATGACCATCCGGCCCACCTTGCCGTTCAAGGCTACCCTGCATGTGCGGGACGCCTGTCTTTGCCTGCACACCCAGAGGGCGGCGCGGGCGCTGGCGCGACGGTTCGACGAGGCGCTGCGCCCAACCGGCCTGACCAACGAGCAGTTTTCGCTGCTGATGGCGCTGAACCGGCCTCGGGCGGCGTCGATGAGCGAGCTGGCGAGCCTTTTGGGGGCGGATCGGACGACGCTCACCGCCGCGGTGAAGCCGCTGGTGCGGCGGGGTTTGGCGGAGGTCGGCGTCGATGCCGCGGACAGCCGCGTGCGCCGCATCTGGCTGACCGCGGAGGGTCACGCCCGCCTGACCGCGGCCATGCCGCTCTGGACTGGCGCCCACGCCGCCCTGGAGGCGGAACTGGGCGACGCCGACCCCGCGCGCCTGCGCCGCGACCTGAAGGTCCTGTCGGGGTCCGGCGGGCGCGCGTCCGCGCCCTAGCCGCCGGGGACGATGGCGCCGGCCAGCAGCTTCTGGGTCAGTTGCTGCGGGTTGGCCTGGTCCAGCATCATGGAAAGGCGCTGGATCATGCCGACGAAGATCAAGTCGTTTTCCGGATCAACCCAGAACCAGGTCCCGGCCGCGCCGTCCCACTGATAGGTCCCCTTGCCGACCGGCAGGCCGGCCTTGGCCGGGTCGGTGAACACCGCGCCGTTGAAGCCATAGCCGAAGCCGGGCCGGATCGCCATGGCGCCGACGCCGAAACCGGCGTTCATCAGGGTGTCCGACAGGTGGTTGGCGGTCATCAGCGCCACCGCTTCCGGCGACAGGATGCGCGCCCCGTCCAACTGGCCCTTGTCCAGCAGCATCTGGGCGAAACGGGCATAGTCGCCAAGGGTCGAGGCCAGGCCGCCGCCGCCCGAAGGCGTGTTGCTGGGCTCAAGGACGTCGTTGCCCATCGGCGAGCGATCCATGGGAACCAAGCCCTTGGTGCGGCTGGTGCGATAAAGGGTCGCCAGCCGCCCGAGCTTCTCCGGCGGCACGACAAACGCTGTGTCGACCATCTTCAGCGGCTCGAAGATCCGGGTCCGCATGAAGTCCTGCAGACTCTCGCCGCTCAGCGCCTCGATGATGGCGCCCTGGACATCCATGGAGAGGCTGTAGAGCCACTTGCTCCCCGGCTGATAGACCAGCGGGACGCGTCCGACACGCTCGGCGAACGCCGCCAGCGAGCCGCCGCCCCAGATGTCGGCTGCCTTGTAGGGCTCGTCATAGGCCTCATCGCTGCGGCCATAGCTCAACCCGGCCGTATGGGTCATCAGCTCGGCCATGGTCGGCTGATGGTCGGCCGG
>DASQSO010000144.1:0-5517 GCA_035642335.1 Caulobacteraceae bacterium | reverse complement strand
AGGACCGGCGGGATCTTCCGCGCCGAGCCCTGGCGCGGGCCCGAACCGGCGGGCGGCTGGGGCGCGGCGTTCGCGGTTTTCGCCGGCGACGATCCGGCCGCGCCGGCCATGCTGGGCGCCTATGCCCGGGACGGCGAGGCTATCGCCTTCACGCCGCGCTTTGCGCCGGCGCCGGCCTTGCGGCTGCGCGCCGTCTACCGACCGCCGGACGGGCAGGCCGTCGTCGCCCGGTTCGGCGGGGTAGCGCCGCCGCCGCGCGCGCCGACCACGCGCGTGCTGTCGGTGACCCCCAGCGCCGAAGTCTGGCCCGAGAACATTCTGAAGCTCTACGTGACCTTCTCGGCCCCCATGCGGATCGGCGTCGCCTGGGACAACATCCGCATCAGGGACGCCGAGGGCGCGGCCATGGGGGGCATGTTCGTGGAGATCGACCAGGAACTCTGGGATAGCGAGGGGCGGCGCCTGACGGTGCTGTTCGATCCCGGCCGCATCAAGCGCGGCCTGGTCGACAACATCAACGAGGGCCCGCCGCTGGCCGTGGGCGGCCGCTACACGCTGGAGATCGACGCCTTCTGGCGCGACGCCGGCGGCGGCCTGCTGATCCAGCCCTTTGCCAAGACCATCGCGGTCGCGCCGCCGCTGCGTTCACCGGTCGATCCGGCGCTATGGCGATTGACGCCGCCAGAGCGATCAACCGATCCGCTGATCGTCGAATTCGACCGCCCCCTCGACGCCGCCCTGGCGCTCAGGGCGATCACGGTGCGCAAGGGCGCGGCGGTCGTCCGTTGCGAGGCTGAACTGGAGCGCGAAGAGACCCGGCTGGTCCTGCATCCGACCCGGCCCTGGACGCCCGGCGCCTATGCGCTACGTGCAGATGACATCCTCGAAGACATCGCCGGCAACCGTATCGGCCGGCCCTTCGACATCGACGCCAACGACCCGGCGCAACGCAACGCCATCGCCAGGGCCGCCGAGTTGCCTTTCGAGATTTAAGGCTGGGAAAGGCTGGCGAGCCAGGTTTCGGCGGCGCGCGGCGAGGTGAGCCGCACCACCTGGAGCCTTGGAAACCCAGCCAACAGCGACGGATAGGCGCTTCGTTTGAGCGCATGCGAACGCAGCGTGTGGCGAACGCCGCTCAGCGCCTTGGCGAGGGTCATCCGCCGGCCGCCCCAGACGGGCTCGCCGCTGGTCAGCCAGCCGAAATTGCGCCGCGAAACCCGCCAGAGCGTCGTCGCCAGCGAAAAGTCCAGCCAGATCGCCAGCTCGGCGCGGCCCCAGACCAGATCACGCTCGGCGTCGAAATTGCCGTCCAGCACCCAGCTCTCGGCCGATGTCGCCGCGTCGGCCCAGGCGCGCACCACGGCCGCCGGAGTGGGGCGCCAGTCGCCGGTCCAATAGACCTCGTCCGTCGGCGTATAGGGCAGGGCGAGGCGCTCCGCCAGCCGGGCGGCTAGGGTGGACTTGCCCGAACCCGAGCAGCCGATGACGATGATCCGTGTGATTGGCGCCGTCCTCGCGCACTCGAACCGAAACTCGTCGTAACCGATTCTGCCGCCCGCCGGCTTGACGAATTCATATCTGTAAAGTTATGGGTTGAGCGTGAGGAGAATGATCCCATGACCGAAGCCGCCGACACCGAAACCCGCTCCCTCGTGGTCGAGCGGATAATGCCGCATCCGCCCGAGAAGATCTGGCGCGCACTGACGGAACGGCCGCTGATCGAAGACTGGCTGATGAAAACCGACTTCAAGCCCGTGGTCGGCCACGGCTTCACCCTCCGCTCCGAGCCCATGCCGCTCTGGAACGGCGTCATCGATTGCGAGGTGCTGGCGGTCGAAGCGCAGGGCCAGCTTACCTACAGCTGGAGCGCCCTGGGTCTGGAGTCGGTGGTCACCTGGACCCTGACGCCTGTGAACGTCGGCACGCACGTGCGGATGGAGCAGTCCGGCTTCAAGCCGCATCAGGACGCCAACTACCAGGGCGCCGCCCATGGCTGGCGGCGGTTCGTCGATGGCCTGGAGCGGGTGGTCGGGGCGCTGGACTAGATCATCGCGTCGGACGGCGGAGGGGCCGCCCGCGCGAGATCATCTCAAGCGGTTACTTGGGCGCCGACGAGGTGTCGTTGCTCGGCGCGGTTGTCGCGCCGGGCGACGTGGTCTGGCCACTGGACGCCGATCCGTTGACCGAGTCGTGCTTGGCCTTCTTCTTGGTCGAGGTCGTGGCCGAGACGTCACCGCTCGTTCCGCCCACCGTCGCGTTGGCATTGGCGGCCGAGCCGACATTGGCCGAGGGGCCGGTCGTCTGGGCCGAGGGGTCCGTCGTCTGCGCCGGCGCGGTCGGCTGCGAAGCGGCCGGACCTATCGGGGCGGTCGGAGCGGCGCCTTGGCCGCCCGGGGCGTGACCGGTCTGGGCGAAAGCGGCCGGGGCGATCACCAAGGCCGCCGCGGCCCCGAGGCATAAAAGTTTGAAGGTCATAGTCTGTACGTCTCTCCCAAGTCTTATACGGCGGGCATCGCCCGCGGCCCCGTCCAGCCCTTAAAAAACCCCCGGACCGGTGTGTGGTTGCCGAATTGAGGCAAAAGACGCCCGGAAGATGATGTCGTCTCCAGACGCCGTAGAGCTTGCGGCCTTGCGTCTCAAGGGATGGCGGGCCGCGAGACGTCGGCGAGGCGCTTGATCGCCGGCTCGGGCAGTTTCAGCGCGAAGGCCGTCTTCGGCGGAGTCTATTGACCGGCGGTGCGGGGTGACCAAGCTTGGCGCCGATGGCGCCCCCTCAAACCCCGATTGACGCCGCCGAAGCGGCCTTTGTCGAGCGCCTGGCGCGGCATGTTCGACCGCACGCCAGTGATGTGATCTTCATCGGCGAGGGTTCCAACAACAGGGTTTGGCGCCTCGGCGACACCGTTGTCATCAAGCTGGGCAAGCCACATCGGTCCGGCGTCGCCGCCCGCGAGCATGCCAAGGAGACCTGGTGCGCCGCCGCTGCCCGCGCGGCCGGGGCGCCAACACCGGAGATCCTCTCGGTCGGTGAATTCGAGGGGCGTTCCTATCAGATCCAGGCCTTTTCGCCGGGACGCGAGCCGGCGCCCGAGGAACAGGAAGGGGCCTGGGACGCCATGGGGCGATGGGCGCGGGCGTTCCATGCCGCGCCGGTTGTTGGCTGGGGGCCTGAACTGGTCGGGCAGGGCGTCTTCGGCGGCGATTGGGCGGCGCATCTCGCCTACAATATCGAGGCCCTTGTGCCGGACGATCCCTTGCTGGGGCTCGGCCTACTCGACGCGGACGCCTCGGCCGACCTGCGCCGCCGCTTCCGACGCCTGGCCGGCAAGAGGTTCCGCTTCGGGCTGAGTCATGGCGACCTGGCCATGCCCAACGTCCTGGCCGATCCAGCGACCGGCGAGGCGCTGGCCCTGATCGACTGGGGCTGCGCCGGCGCCTTTCCGGTTCCCCACTACGATCTGGGCGAAATGATCCGGGCCGGCCGCGCCGACAGCCGCCAGATCGATATCTTCCGACGGGCCTACGGCCTTTCCGACGAGGAATTCGCCGAGGTGATGGCGGACCTGCCCGATCTCGGCGCGCTGCGCGATATCGACACCCTGCGATGGGCCCTGGCGCACGCGCCGGACGCGCTCGAGCGCTATATCGGCCATGCCAAACGCGCGCTGGCGCGGCTCGGCTATTCCGGCCCGTAGACCTGCTCGCGGAATTCGGGATCCAGGCACCAGTCGCCGAAGGCGGTCATGGCGGCGGTAGCCGGTTTCGACTTCAGCGAGGTCAGCCAATAGCTGCCGACATCGGCCAGCACCGGGAAGGGCTGGACCAGCTGGCGGGCGTGCAGTTCGCGGCCGAACATCGAGGGCGGCGCCAGCGCCACGCCGGCGCCCAACAGCGCCGCCTGCACCATCAGGCTGAGAGAGTCGAACACCGGCCCGTTCAGGCGCGGCGCCTCCAGGCCGCCGGCGGCGAACCATGCCGGCCATTCGTCGCGGCGGTAGGAGCGCAGCAACGGCAGGCTGGCGAGGTCCTGGGCGGTATCCAATCGGGCGGCGAGCTGCGGCGTGCAGAGCGGGCTGAGCGGCGCGCGCAGCACCTCATTGGCCTGGACACCGTGCCAGGCGCCGTCGCCGAAGCGGATCGCCATGTCCAACCCCTCGGCGGCCAGGTCGACCTTGTTGTTGTGGGTCAGGATGCGGACCTCGATCAGCGGATGCGCCTCGCGAAACCGCGGCAGCCGCGGCAGTAGCCAGCGCACCGCGAAGGTGCCGACGACGCCGACGCTGAGCACCTCGCGCACGGCGCCCTCGCGAAACCGCTGCATGGCGCGGCGGATGCGGTCGAAGCTGTCGCTGAGCACCGGCAACAGGGCCTGACCCTCGTCGGTCAGCACCAGACCGCGCGGCAGGCGGCGGAACAGCACCGCGCCCAGCCGGGCCTCCAGCCCCTTCACCTGGTGGCTGACGGCGGCCTGGGTGACGCACAGCTCGGCGGCGGCCTGGGTGAAGCTTAAGTGCCGCGCCGAGGCCTCGAAGGCCCTGAGCGCATTCAGCGGCAATTGCGGGCGGTCCATGAGTATTGCCCGAATATTTCTAGGGGTTAGGCTCAGCTTACATCGTTTGTGGAAAGCGGCAATCCGGGCGATCAGCCTTGCTGGCGGACCAATCGGGACCTCTTAATGGCCAAGTTGATCGTTAACGGCAGCAAGCCGCTGATTGGGGCGATTACGCCTTCCGCCAACAAGAACGCCGTGCTGCCGGTGTTGTGTGCGACCCTGCTCACTCGCGATCTGGTGACCTTGCGCAACGTGCCGGATATCACCGACGTGCGGAAGATCCTGGCCTTCTTCACCGCCTTGGGCAGCGAAGTCGAGGCCGACTTCAGCTCGGGTATCGTCCGATTGACCCACGGGCGCGAGCTCAGTGCGAAGGCAGCGCGGCTGCCGCTCGGCATGCGCTCGTCGATCATGCTGATCCCGGCGCTGCTGCAGCGGTTCGGCCGGGCGCTGATCGAGGACGACCCCAAGGGCTGCACCCTGGGGGCGCGCGAGATCGACCCGCATATCGAGGTGTTCCGCGCCTTCGGCGGCGAGGTTTCGATGCAGGACGAGGCGATCGCCATCGCAGCGTCACGCGTGCTGCGGCCGGCGCGCCATTGGCTCGACTACGCCTCGGTGACCACCACCGAGAACTTCCTGATGTGCGCGGTGATCGCGGCCGGCGAATCGCGGCTGGTGAACGCCGCCTGCGAACCGCACGTGCAGGAGTTCTGCCGGTTCCTCAGTCTCATGGGCGCCCAGATTGACGGGATCGGCGCCTCGACCCTGGTAGTCGACGGCCGCGCCGAGCTCAACGGCGCCGACTACAGCTTCGCCGACGATCACCATGAGATCGCCACCTTCCTGGCCCTCGGCGCGATCACCGGCGGGCGAGTGCAGGTGAAGAACGGCGCCCCGGCCCAATTCCAGTTGCTCGATCGCACCTTCGCCAAGTTCGGAGTCGAGGTGAGCCATCTGGGCGG
>DASQSO010000143.1:0-5030 GCA_035642335.1 Caulobacteraceae bacterium | reverse complement strand
TCTTCGTGCGGGACGGACGGCTGACCTACGACATGAACGTCGGCGGCGAGCATGCCCGGATCGTCAGTGATCGTCCCATCTTATCGGGCCATCATCGTCTCGCCGTCACGGTGCGCAACGAGGAGAAGCGGTTTATCCGGCTGTTGATCGACGGCGCGCCGGCTGGCGAGGGCGAGACCCCGCTAGGCTTCCACAACTTCATCTCCTGGAGCGGGCTCGACATCGGCCGCGACCGCGGCAGCCCGGTGGCCGACTACGCGGCGCCCTTCGCCTTTTCAGGGCGCCTGAAGAAGGTCACCGTCACCATGGACCCCAACCAGACCCTCGACGGCGAGGCGATCGGCGAGGCGGAGATGGCGCGGCAATAGCGATCGCGGCCTGCCTCCGGTTGAACCGGAGGCCGGTGTTACGAAGGCGACAAAGACCCGACATTCTCTGCCATCGTAGCTCTGCTATGGTTGTCGCCGGAGGTTCGCCCGTCTCCGGGAACGGGACGCCGGTCGGGGTCTTTGCGTTCGCCCCGCGCGGTTGTCGTCACGCCCTGTTATATGGATCGTCGAAAGGTGGGCGCGTTGCGGAATGTCGGTCGGGAGATTCGTGTCGCCGTGATTCGCTTCGACACATCCAAGCGATATCTGGCCGGCTCGGCTATCGTCGCGCTTTTGCTCGCCGCGTCGCTCTCCGCTAAGGCCCAGACCGTTGGATCGCCGCCGGCCCGGGCGGCCAAGTCGGACGGGCAAGCGCCGAACTGGATGCAGATCCAAGAAACCAATCAATCAAATATCTACATAGACCAGAATAGTGTCCAGCCGGGTGACGCCGAACCCGATCATACCATCATTGTGGACGCGGTGGGGCTGGAGGACTTCAAGATCGCTCAGGTTCTTGGCGGTCATCAGGTTTCATCCGTAGAATACCTGACAAGTTTTGATTGCCATCAGAAAGAATTAATGCTGCTAGGCATCAACTACTATGATTTGAGCATGGGTACAGGCAGGGTCGTCAATGGCGGCAAGAGCGCGGATGCATGGCATACACCGCAGCCCAACACGCTTGAAGACCTGCTTTGGAATGCCGTCTGCGCGGGAAAATAGCGGCGCGTCCAGCGCCGCCCGCTCGCCGACCTGAGCCGAGGGTTCCAGCGGAAAGGACGCCGCAAGAGAATGAGCCGCCCCTCCTCGTCAGGCTGGCGCCACCACCTTGCGATAGAGATGCCAAGTGGCGTGCCCGAGCAGAGGCACCACCACGACAAGCCCGGCGAGCACGGGCAAGGAGCCGATCAGCAGGCCGCCGACGACAACCATGCCCCAGACGGCCATCGGCCCGGGATTGGCGGCCACCGCGCGAACGGAAGTGGCGATCGCGGCGCCCACTCCGACGTGTCTATCGAGCAGTAGCGGAAACGACACGACGCTGATCGCCAGAGCCAGCACCGCAAACAGGAAGCCGACGCCCGTGCCGACCCCGATCATCGCCCACCCGGCGCTGGTCCCCAACACCTCGCGGCCGAAGGCGGCGACCGAGGCCGGCGGCTGCGGGCCGACGGTCGCCAGGAATATCGCATAGGCCGCCCCCAGCCACAGCAGGAAGATCCCCACCAGTAACAGGCCGAGCGCGACGATGGAGCCGAACGCTGGCGAGCGAACCACGCCGAAAGCATCGGTCCAGCTCGGGGAGGCGCCCCGTTCGCGTCGCCGGCTTATCTCGTAGAGGCCAACCGCCGCCACCGGTCCGATCAACGCGAAGCCGGACGCGAGCGGAAACACCAGCGGCAACAGGCTATGGCCGTAGGCGAGCCGCGCCAGGACAAGACCGGCGACCGGATAGACGACGCCGATGAAGAAGAGGTCGGCCCTGTAGGCGCCGAGGTCGCCGAAGCCCTTGACCAGGGCGTCCCAGAGGTCGCCCGTGGAAATCTGGCGGATCGCCGGAGCCGGCTGGGCGGCGGCCGGGTGAAGCCCGGCCCGGATCGCCTGGCTGGCGTCGGAGACCCCGGTGGCCATCTGCTCCAGGCCGTATTCGAATGGATTGCGGATGTGATGCTCGTCCGACATGCTCGTTCCTCCTAAACCGTTGGTTCGAGGGGCATGGCCTGTTGTGATGCGCGAACCTTCCGACTCATCGGTCACGCGCGAGCCACAACCCTGATTATTGAACGCACGATAGGCCCAATTGGCCCCGCTGTCAGGGGGAACGACGCCGGGCGGTGAATATCGCGTCCAACCCCGGCGTCGAGGGGCAGGGCTAGGCGGGAGCCAGATCGGCCGCGACGATCGGCGCACAGCCCGTCGCTTCGAGGATGCGGTCGATGGCGGCCCGGCTCGGTGCCGGCAGGCGGGCGTGGGACTGGCGCAGCCACTGCACGCACTTGGCCTGGTAGGGAAACGGAGGCTGGCGCCAGGGCTGCCCATCGACCTCCGCCGCCACCTCGGCCGCGCCGCTCGCCACCGCGCGGGCGTTGGCCAGCATCACCGGCGGATAGACCCGACCGATTTCCCTCAAGAGCGCCATCAGTGTCTCGGGCAGGGGGTCGATAGCCTGCCAGCCGTCCGCGGCCGGCTCCAGGCCCGACTGGTCCTCCATCAGGCTGACCCAGGCCAGCACCCGCGGCGCGACGGCCAGGGCGAGTGCGGCCGGCGTCGGGTCGAACTGGGCAAGCTGGGTCAACTGGCCGAACACCGCGAAGTCGCAAGCGCCCGGCCGCTCGCCGAGGATGAAGGGGTGGCGCGTCAGGTGCGCCTCGAAGGCGGCCAGAAAGCGCCGGTAGCTGGCCTCGATCACCGGCGCGGTCGTCGCATTGGAGCCCACCACATAGAGGCGCGAAATCTGCCGCTCGCCAATCATGGCGGCGCGCTCGACAAGGGTCTCGTCGGGGATGGAGTAGTGCTGCCAGAGCGGCAGCAGCGTCGAGGCCTTGCCGATGTCGTCGGCATAGGCCCAGCGGTAATGGAACATCGCCTTGGTCAACCACTCGTCGGCATAGTCCTCGATCAGCTCATCGAGGAAGGCCAGGCCCGGGTCGGTCGGGATGACGCTGCGCCCCGCGTGCTCGGCCTCGAGCCGGCGGATGATCGGCGAGGAATCGACCACGGCCTCCAGCTGGCCGCCGGCGCCCGGCAGGTAGAAGGTTGGCAGGAGGCCGACCTTGGGCGCCGGCATCCCCGCCCTGGCCGACTGGTTGCGCGACAGGAACCGGTAGGCGAGGCGCCGGTAGCGCAGCACCGCCAGCATCTTGCGTGTATAGGGCGAGCCGGGCGCGCCCATCAGCGCGATCGATCCTTGGGCGGTCATGGCGTATTCCCACTTACAAAGCTTGTTGCAACGCCGCTCGGTTTTCCGTCGACCCGGCGGGCGTTGGCGCCACAGTATGACGAACCGGCTGCTCGGCCCATCCCGCGAGGTTGCAAAAGGACCGCGATGACCCTGACCTACGACCTTTATTGGTCTTTCCGCTCGCCCTATTCCTACCTGATCACCCACAAGCTGGTGGCGCTTGAGCGGGACTATGACGTGCGCGGCAATATCCGCCCGGTCTATCCGCTGGCCGTGCGTACGCCGGAGTTCTTCGATGGCCGCGATCCGCTCTGGTACAGCTACCTGCAGGCCGATATCCGCCGCGAGGCCGCGTTCCTGGGTCTGCCGATCCGCTGGCCCCGGCCCGATCCGGTGCACATGGACATGGCCACCCGCACCTACCCAAAGACGCAGCCGCGCATCCATCGCCTGACCCGCATGGGCGTCGCCGCGGCCGAGCGCGGACGCGGCCTGCCGTTTCTCGATGAGGCGAGCCGGCTGATCTGGAACGGCGAAGTCGACAACTGGCACGAGGGCGACCACCTGGCGGGGGCCGCCGCCCGCGCCGGCCTTGACCCCGCCGAGATCTTCCGCGTGGTCGACGAGGAGGCCGAGCGGCTGACCGCCGTCATCGAGGAAAGCCAGGTCGCCCAGCGTCAGGCCGGCCACTACGGCGTGCCGATGATCGCCTTTGGCGGCGAGGCCTTCTTCGGCCAGGATCGCTTCGACCAGCTCAAATGGCGGCTTCAGCAGCAGGGGCTGGAGAAGCGCTAACCCCCTGGCCTTTGCACTGAGTCGCGGCCACATAGCCGGCTATGCAGGCGACGGCCCAGCTTTTGGAGAAACCCTACGCGGCGGCGGCGCGCCGAAGCGCGGCTTGGCGCGAGCCTGCCGATGTGCTGTCGGCGTTCGCGGACGAGGCCTGGGCCATTGGGTTCCTGTCGAGCGGCGATGAGCCGGGCGCGCGCTGGTCCTACCTGGCGCGGGCGCCGGACCAGGCGCTGATCTTCAGGCCCGGCGACGACGGCGATCCGTTCGCGGCCCTGGCGCGGATGATCGGACCCCCCTGCCGCCGCATGGCCGATGGCCCGCCTTTTCAGGGCGGGGTTGCCGGGCTGGCGTCCTATGAGCTGGGCGATCATGTCGAGCGGCTGGGGCTTGGCCGCCATCCCGACTGGCCGGACCTGGCCTGCGGGCGCTATCCTGCGGTGCTGGCCTTCGACCACACCCGGCGCGAGGTGCTGGCCGTGGGTCGCGGGCGCGACGCGGCGGAGGCCGCCGGCGCGGCGGAGTGGGCGCTGACCTGGCTGGACATGAGGCCGGTCGCCGCCGACGCCGGCGCGCTCGCCGGGCCGCTGAGCTCCAGTTCCGCGGCGGCTTATGAGGACGCGGTCGGCGAGGTCGTGGCGCGGATCGGCCTCGGCGAAATCTTCCAGGCCAATATCGCGCGGCGCTGGACCGGGCGGCTGAAGCCTGGGCGGCGGCCGTTCGATCTGGCGGCGCGGCTGGCGCGAACCAGTCCGGCGCCGTTCGCCGGTTACTTACGGCTGGCCGACCGCGCCCTGGTCTCCAACGCGCCGGAGCGGTTTCTGCGGGTTGCGCCGGACGGCGATGGGCTTGTGGTGGAAACCCAGCCGATCAAGGGCACCAGGCCGCGCGGGCGCGAGCCGGTCGAGGACGCGGCGCTGGCCGCTGAGCTGGCCGCGTCGGCCAAGGACCGCGCCGAGAACCTGATG
>DASQSO010000142.1:0-2155 GCA_035642335.1 Caulobacteraceae bacterium | reverse complement strand
GTCCACGGGATCGGAGATATGACGGTCGAGCTCGACCACATCGCCGGGACCGAGATCCAGAATCTCGCTCAGCGGCAGCTCCCGGCAACCGAAGCGCAGCGTGGCTTCGAGCTCGACATCGAGTAGAAGCTCGATACCCCGGCTGATGCCGACCGGGGACGATACACCACCGCGCTCGGCCGGCGCGAAGGCCGGCTCGGCCCGCGGACCGGACGCCGGCGCAGCTTGCGCAACCGGACTGGCCGTGGGCTGTGAGGCAGAAGCTTCCGCCGCGCGGGCATGAGTCTCGTCGCGCACCAGCATCGTCCAGGCGCCGGCGGCCGACTTGAGCTGGTAAGCGCGGGTGATCTGGCTGGCGCCGCCGATGGCTTCGAAGCTCTCTACCCGGCACTTGACGCCGCCCGAGGCCAGCAGATCGCCGGCAGCGGCCTCGGCCACCTCGCGCAGCAACTCCGCCCACCCCGCCTGCTGGTCCACGCCCTCGCCCAGAAACGGGGTCTCGAGCACACCCTGATCGAGTACCACGGAAAAGCGCCCCTCATGGTCCCCCGTCAACACCGCGACAAAACCCATCGCGCCGCCGGCCAGGGGCTTGGGCAGCCCTTCGGTCAGGGTCGGCTCGCCGGCCAGGGCCTGCGAGAACAGGGTTGCCGCGACCGACTGCCAGCACTCGAGATAGTTACTCACGCGCCCGCCTCCGGGGCCGTCCGCTCCAGACGCGCCGCCCGGTGCGCGCCCTGCCGAATGGGAATCGCTCCGCCCAGCCGCTGGCCGCCCACCTGCCACTCCGCCAGACTGCTGGCCGACAGGTTGAGGGGCAGCACCATGCCCGGCTCAAGGGCCTCGATGGCGCTGGCCGCCACCCGCACCGGGGGCAGTTGAAGCGCCGAGCCGAAACGAATCCTGCGCGCCGTGGTCTCCATCCGCGCCAGGATCTCGGGCGCATGGCGCCGCCGGCCACGATCCGATGTCAGCCGGCGCAGAATGGTGTTCGCCACCACCGCCGGGAAGGCCAGGTTCAACAGCCCCGAACCGTGCGGCATGCGCGCCTCGAAGCTCAGGCACAGGGTCTTCTCGCCCACCGTCATCACCCGCGCCGCCTGGGTCTGCACCTGCCGCCGCTCGAAGTTGAAGCTCAGCCCCACCGGCTGCCAGGCCGCCGTCAACTCGCGGCAGACGATCTCGGCCACGCTGGCCATGATCGATTCCTCGATGTCGGTCAACTCCCGCAGCGGTCCGTCGCGGCCCTCGCCGCCCAGCAGCAGGTCGATGATGGGCGGCGCCAGGGCCAGATCGAGCTGCAGCACGGAGAGCGCGCCCAGCGGCTCCAGGCGCACCGAGCAGACGTAGCTGATCTCCGGAATGCGTATCAGGAATTCGTTGAAGACGATCTGCTCGGCCGAAACCAGATTGACCTGAAAGCGGGTGCGCAGCCACGCGGAAAGGTTGTGGGTCAGGTTGCGCGCAAAAAGATCGTTCAGCAGGCTGATGGCGCGCAACTGGTCGGTCGAGATCTGTCCCGCCGAGGCATAGTTATAGGGCGCCACGCGGGCCCGCGCCTCGGGCGGCGGCGCATCCTCGTTGGCCGGGGCGCGCGCCGCCTGAAAGAGCTTGTCGATATCGTCCTGTTTGAGAGTCTTCTCCATCAGCGCTCACTCCTTCGCCCGGCCCCTTCGGCCCCCTCGGCCCGCCGCGGCGGCCGCGGAGCGGAGCGAAAGGCCCCTTGCGCCGCCAGGTCCTTCAAGGTGGCGCGCAGATGGACCACCGCCGAGGCATGCACCTGCGAAACCCGCGATTCGACCACCCCCAGAGCCAGGCCGATCTCCCGCATCGTCATCTCCTCGAAGTAGTACAACGTCATCAACCAGCCGCTCCCGCTCCGGCAGATGGGCGATGGCCTCCGTAAGCCGTCCCTCGAGCTCCCCGCGCAGGCAGCGAAACAGCGGATCCTCGTCCGGACGGCCCGGCACGTAGGCCAGTTCCTCCTCGCCCGAGTCCTCGTTGCGCTCCACATGCAGCGTGCCGATTTCCAGGCCCTTGAGATCGCCCAGCAGTTGCTGGTATTCCTCGAGTGAGACGCCCATCTCGGCCGCAATCTCGGTATCGGCCGGTGGCCGGCCAAACCGTGAGGTCAGAACCCGAATCGCCTCTTCGA
>DASQSO010000141.1:0-2349 GCA_035642335.1 Caulobacteraceae bacterium | reverse complement strand
GCCGTCGTCGCTGACGTGCAGATTCTCGCCGGGGGTCACGCCGACGACCGCGAGCGGCGCGCGCGTCTCGCCGGCGAAGATGATCGGATAGTTGACCGAAGCCGGCCCAAACTCGCCAACGTGCAGCGGCACGAAATGCTGCTTGGCGACGAAGCCGAACGGCTTTTCCGACTTGAGCAGGCCAAGATTGCCGTGGCGGCGGGGATCGAGCGGCTCGGGGCGTTCGTACAGCAGCACGTTGCCCGTGACGGGACTTTGCGGATCAGCCTTGTTGACGGCCATGCAGCACCGGATATTTGGCGTGAGAGCGCATCGCGCCCAAGGTCGGCGGCTTCTATCCGATCGGCTCGTTACGGGCAATGCGACGCGATGGCGAGCCCCTGTAGGCTTGCGCGAGCCGGCCTGCTCCGCCTTCAATGCAGAAAACCAACGGAAGGACGCCCCCATGCCCATCGACTATCCGCAGGTGCTCGAGCGCCGAACCGAAGGCGAAGGCGCCTGGACCAATCAGGAAACCATCCTCTACGCGCTGGGCGTCGGCATGGGCGCCGACCCGATGGACGAGAAGGAGCTGGCCTTCGTCTATGAGCGGAACCTGAAGGCGTTGCCGTCGTTCGCTTCCGTCGTTCGCGCCCGGCCGGTCAGCTCGACCGGCGCCGAGGCGCGCATGCAGCTCAACCCGGTCCTGATCGTCGACGGCGAGCGCAACATCACCTTCCACAAACCCATGCCGGCGGAGGCCAAGATCAAGACCAAGGGCCGGGTGGTCGGGGTGTTCGACAAGGGCAAGGACAAGGGCGCGGTAGTGGTCAACGAGACCATTATCACCGACGAGGCGGGCGATCCGATCGCCACCATCCTGGCCTCGCTGTTCGCGCGCGGCGATGGCGGATTTGGCGGCCCCTCCGAGGGCCAGCCGGAGCCGCACACGGTGCCCGCGCGCGGCCCCGACTTGTCGATCGATCTGGCCACCGCGCCCGACCAGGCGCTGATCTATCGGCTGTCAGGCGACTTCAACCCGCTGCACGCCGATCCTGAATTCGCCAAGCGCGCCGGTTTCCCGCGGCCGATCCTGCACGGGCTCTGCACCTATGGCATCACTTGCCGGGCGTTGCTGCAGACCTATGCCGACTACGATCCGGCGGCGATCAAGAGCCACGCGGCGCGGTTCTCCTCGCCGGTCTTTCCGGGCGAGACCATCACGGTCGACCTGTGGAAGGATGGCGGGGTGATCTCGTTCGAGGCGCGGATCAAGGCGCGCGGCGTCACCTGCATCAAGAACGGCAGGACCGTCCTCGGTTAGGGTCACCAAGCTGTCGCCGCCGGCGGCTAGTCGTCGCCGTTTTCCGGAGTTTCGTCCCATGATCCGCCGTATCCTGCCGCCGCTGGCCGCGGCGGGCCTGGTCCTCGCGTCCTTCGCCGTCGCCCAGACGCCGCCGGCGCCGCTCAAGGGCTACCTCAGCGAAGACACGCGGCCGAAGACCGAACGCATCCTGCCGCCGCCGCCGGCGGCCGGATCCGGCCGCGAAGCCGACGACCAAGCGGTCTTCGTCCGCACCCGGGCTCTGGCCGGCGGTCCGCGCTGGTCGCTGGCGACCGCCGACGCCGACATGAGCGGCCGCGCCAGCATGTTCGCCTGCGCTCTCGGCGTGACGCTGGACGCATCCGACGCCCCGACCTTGCAGCGGCTGTTCGGCCGCTCCGGCCACGACGCGGTCGCCATCGTCGACGCACCCAAGGACCTGTTCGCTCGGCCGCGGCCTTTCGTTCACGCCAGCGGCGTGGCGCCCATCTGCGTGCCGAAGACCGACGCCCTGGCCAAGACCGCGTCCTATCCGTCAGGACACTCGACCCTGAGCTGGGCCTGGGGCCTGATCCTCAGCGAGCTGGCGCCGGACCGGGCCACCGAGATCATGGCGCGAGCGCGGGAGATCGGCGACAGCCGCGTCATCTGCGGCGTCCACTATGTCAGCGACGTCGAGGAAGGCCGCGTCAACGGCTCGGTCCTGGTCGCGGCCCTGCACGCCAATCCGGAATTCGAGGCCGACCTGGCCAAGGCCCGCGCCGAGGTCGCCGCGGCCCGCGCCGCGCCGCATCCGGCGCCCGCCAATTGCGCCGCCATCGCCGACGCCGAGGCTCACCCGCCCTACTAGCCGAGCGAGTCGCGGGGGCGGGCGAAAACAACGTGGGGGCGGAGCGGGTCCTGCACCGCCAGCAGGTGATGCTCGAAGGCGCACTCCGGCTTCGCGGTCATGCCGATCCGACGCATGACCGCCTGCGAGCGCAGGTTGGCGCGCGCCGTCCAGGCGAAAATCTCGGCATCGTCAAAGCGCTGAAATCCCCAGGGGA
>DASQSO010000140.1:0-4502 GCA_035642335.1 Caulobacteraceae bacterium | reverse complement strand
CAGGGTGTTGCCGAGCAGGGCGATGGCGACGTTCCCACCGGCCAGCCGCTCGCCCATGATCCCCGAGCCGATGATGATGGCCAGCAGCAGCGCCGTGCCGAGCGCCTCGCCGACCAGACGGCGCGGCGTGGAGAAGGTGTGCGGCGGCGGCTCCACGCTGGCCCGAGCAAGCGCACCTGTATCGCGCATGGTCAGTCGGCCGATGCCGGCTGGCCGGAGGTCTTGCCAATGTCGTCCAGGCGCCGTTGCAGCGACAGCCGATCCAGGCTCGCGAGCGGCAGGCCGGTGAACAGTGAGATACGGTTGTTGAGGATGCGGTAGGCGTCGGCGAAGGCTAAGGCGATCTCCGCCTCGTTGCCGGTCGCCGCGGCCGGGTCCGGTACGCCCCAATGGGCTGTCATCGGCTGGCCCGGCCAGATCGGGCAGGCCTCGTTGGCCGCGTTATCGCAGACGGTGAACACGAAATCTAGTTTCGGTGCGTCGGGCCCGGAGAACTCCTCCCAGCTCTTGGAGCGGAAGTCCCCGGACCGAACGGCGTTGCGCTTCAAAAGCTCGATTGTACGCGGATGGACCTCGCCCTTCGGCATCGATCCGGCAGAGTACGCCTTGAACTTGCCGCCACCGATCCGGTTCATGATCGCCTCGGCCATGATCGAGCGGGCAGAGTTGCCTGTGCAGAGGAAGAGCACATTGAGCGGGGTGCGGGGCGTCTCGGCCATGGCCGATCTCCTCAGCAGCAGGCTTTAGCGCCAGCGACGTCCATGGCCGGCGCGGGGGCGCAGCAGGCGGCCTTGGGCTGGTCCGCGAAAACAGCGCCAGGTTCGTCCTCGCCGTAGGTCGTCGCCGCGCCGAAGGTGAAGAAGGTCTCCCAGCGCAGGCCATTGGGGTCATTGATCCAGGCCTTGTCGGACTGGGCGTAGCAGCAGGTCGTGGCTTCCTGGTCGCGGGTGACTTCGCCGGCGGCTCTGAGCCGACCGGCCAGTTCCGCGAGCTCACCGGAACTCTCGACCTGGATCCCAAGGTGGTCGACGCCGACGACGGTCGCGCGGTCGGAGATGGCGAAGTTGACCCGCGGGTCGTCGAGCACCCACTTGGCGTAATCGTCCTGCAAGACGACGGGCTCGGCGCCGAACAGGGTGGAATAGAAGCCGATGGACCGGGCGATGTCCTCGACGGCGACATGGACATGCAGACGCTTCACGACAGGGCTCCTTCGGGCTTGGTGCAACAAGCGGTGCGCGCCGCGACATCGGCGACGGGCGCGCAAAGCTCAGGGCGGCCCTGGCAGCAGTCTTCCATCAGATAGACGAGCAGGTCGCTCATGCCGTCGTAGTCGGCGGCGTAGATGATTGAGCGGCCGTCCCGCCGGCTGCTGACCAGGCCGGCGTTGGCCAGGATGGTCAGTTGGGCAGACAGGGTGTTCGGCGTGATCTCCAGCACCCGGGCGACCTCGCCAGCGGCGAGGCCGCCCCGGCCGGCCTTGACCAGCAGGCGGAAGACGGCGAGACGGCTCTCCTGGGCGAGGGCGGAGAGACGCTTGATGGCGGTGTTCAATTCCATATATCTACATTTACGGAATAATAGAACTTAATCAAGAGGCGCACCATCTCCCACGCAATGTCTCGTGTTGATGTGATCGGTGATCTACGCCGCGGTGCGGAAAAGCCCCCGACAGCCCACCCCAGCCCGCGCATTGTTGGCGCGTATCGCTATCGGCCGGTGTTCGCGGCCATGGAGCCGCGACCCGCAAGGGGCTTCAGCGCGTCCACCGCGCCAGCCAGTCGGCCAGGGCCTGCGGGGTCATGTGGCGGGCGTCGGACAGGGCGGCGACATGGCCGGCGTCGACCAGCCGGTCGTTGGCGGGATCGACCACCAGCACGCTGGGCACGCCGTCGAGCCGGCTGGTGATCCCGTAATGGGCGGGAATCTGCAGGTTCTTGTCGAACCGGCCGACATCCACCGTCACCACCTCATAGTGGGCCTCGATGAAGGCCTTCAGCTCCGGCTGCTCAATGGTCCCAGCCAGGATGCGGCAATCGGGGCACCAGTTGCCGCCCAGGTCGATGAGCAGCAGTTTGTGATGGGCCCGCGCGCGGTCCCGGGCGGCCGCGACGGCGGCATTGGCGTCGGCGTGTTCGTCATAAGGATAGGGCAGGGGCGTCTTCAGCTGGTCGAAGCTGGCGATGGCCATCCGGGGCGCCGGCGCGGCGCTGGCCATCCCGGCGATCAGGGCGACGGCCAGCGCGGCGGCGAGGCGTCTGGTCAAGGGGTGGGCTCCTTCGCCGGCGGTTGGGCCGGCCGCCTGTCCTATAGGCCATGACGGCGAAGCCGGCGAGGCTCAGCTATCGGGGGGCCAGAGCGCCGCCAGCCGGCGCGCCCCGTGCGTGATGCGGACAATATCGACGTCGGCGCCTTTGCGCCGATAGAGCACGATATAGTCGTCGATGGTCAGCATCCTCGCGTCCGGCGCGATGTCCGGGCGGGCCGGTCCCAGATCGGGGAAGTCCTCCAGACTGCCGCAACGGTCGCTGATATGATCGATCAGCCGGTCGGCGGCCGACAGACTGTCGCGAGCGATGTGGAGCCAGATCTCGTCGAGGTCCTCGCGGGCCCGCAGCGTCAGTCTTACGCGCGCCAATACTCAAACGCCCTCGGCGCCCTTCAGTTTTTGCCTGCCGCGACGCTTGATGTCCTCCGGGTCCAGCCGAACACTTTCGCCGCTCTCGATACCCTCTCGCCAGAAGCGGCGAAGCTCGTCCAGCACGACGGCGCGGGATTCACGGGCATGTCGCCACGTCCTGAGCGCGTCTCGAACGACCTCGCTGACGGAAGCATACTCGCCCGTCTCGATCGCGTGACGGATGTCGGTCGCAAATTCCGGCGTAAGCGCGATGCTCAGCTTTTTGACGGTCGCCATGAGCGGTTCCGGGTTTTGGTCATACTCGATCGTACCATTGAGCTGGGCTGGACGTCACGTCCCAACTGAATGCGCCCTGAGGAACAGGCCTACCGTCAAGGCGATCCCGATCAGCACCACCAGCACCCTGAGCACGGTCTCGTTGACCCGTTTCAGCATCAGGCCGCCGATGAAGCCGCCGCCGATGGCGCCGACGGCGACCACGGCGATCTTCACCCAGTCCAGGTGGGCGGTAAAGACGAAGACCGCCACGGCCGAGGCGTTCATGGCGCTGGCCAGCATGTTCTTGGTGGCGCCGGCCTTGCGCACCGCCAGGCCCGTCATGGTCAGGCCGGCCAGCATCAGAAAGCCGATGCCGCCGCCGAAATAGCCGCCATAGATGGAGATGCCGAGCTGCATCAGGGCTGTGGGGACGCGGCCGAGCGGCTGGTCGGTGTCCTTGGGCTTGCGAATGAAGCTGCCCCAGCCGAAGACGCAGGTGGCGAACAGCACCAGCCAGGGCAGCAGGTGCTCGAAGAAAGAGGCCGGAGTGGCCAGCAGCAGCCAGGCGCCCAGGGCGCCGCCGACCAGGCTGATGGCGACCAGCACCCTGAACGACAGCCCGCCGGCGCCCTCCACGTGGGCGCGTCCGACCAGGCCGGTGGTCACCTGGCCCGGGAAGAGGGCGATGGTCGAGGTGATATTGGCCGCCCGCGCGTCCAGTCCCGACAAGATCAGCGCCGGCAGGGTGATGAACGACCCGCCCCCGGCCAGCGCGTTCTGAGCCCCGGCCCAGAAGGCGGCGGCGAACAGCACGGCGAGCATGAGCGGCGGCGACAAGGTCATGCCCGCTGATAACCTTCGCCGTTGGGCGAAGGCCATAAAAGATTTGGCAACCCAGGCGGCGGCGCGCCGCGGGGTTTCGTCCTCGCCGCTTAGCTTGCCGTCAATCGTCGCCGCGCTAGGTTGAAAGCCATGTTCAAGGCGCAAACTCAGATCGACGTCCACAACCGCCGCGCCTCGATCGAGCGCATCAGCAAGCTGTCGGACAACCTGATCGGCATCGGGCCCTTCGGCATCGGGCTGGACGGCATCCTGGCCTGGATCCCCGGCGTCGGCGAACTCTACAGCATCGGCGCCGGCGCGGCCCTGGTCGCCCAGGGCTACCGCGCCCGGGTGCCGGCCTCGGTGCTGGCCCAGGCGGCGCTGCTGGTCTCGGCGCGGACGCTTTCGAACGTCTTTCCAATCCTCGGCGGGGTTGTCGTCGACCTCTTCCGCGGCCACCGCATGGCGGCCAGGATGCTGGTCAGAGCCATCGACGAGACCCTCTATATCGAGGGCGAGCACAGCCTCGAGCATCCGCAATATGCGGACACCCTGGCCCGCATCCGCTCGGGCCAGGAGCGACGGCGCGTGGTTTTCCTGGGCTAGAGGCCCCGACGGTCTGGATAGAGGTTCAGGCCGCGTTCACCGCCGCTTCCATCTCGTCGACGCAGGCCGCGATCGAACGGCCGGCAGTGTCGATGACGATGCGATTGCCCAGCCAGGGATGATATTCGCGCGCCTCGACCTCAGCCCAAGTCGGCGGGGTGAGGCCGGCGAGGTC
>DASQSO010000139.1:0-2817 GCA_035642335.1 Caulobacteraceae bacterium | reverse complement strand
AGGAATCGGTCACCAGATAGCCAAGGAGCCGCTCGCCGAGATCGCAGAGGACCGCGTGCAGATCGGCGGCGGCGACCGCCTCGTCGCCCTCGGGCAGGTCGAATATCCAGGCCCGCCACTGGCCGCAGGCGGCGTCGATATAGGCCTCGAACAGGGCGTCCTTGCTCTTGAAGTAGTTGTAGAGCGTGCCCTTGGAGCCGCCCAGGCGCGCGGCGATCGACGACATGGAGGCGGCGGCATAGCCCTCCTCGTAGAAGACCTGGCGCGCCACCTCCAAAATCGCCTCGCGCCTAGCGTCGCGGCGGGCGTCGAGCCCCGGATTGAACTTGCCGTCCAGCTTGTCCCGCGGCTTGGCGAGCTTCGCCGCCAGCTTGGCTTCGTGCTTGGGGTTCGTCCTTGCCTCACTCATATCGAGATTTCTCACGAGTTCCGGTTGACACTCCAATGCCCCACTGCCACATTGCTCATGACCGTACGGTACGGTCAATATACTTTGGCGCGGGCATGCAAAATCTTCCAAGGGCCAGGCCTCCAAGAGGGGCCGCGAACAGCGCCGCGCTGTTTCTGGGCTGCGCGCTAGGCGCCTGCGCCATCCTGCCCCACCCCGGTCGGGCGCCCACGCCCAAGCCGCCGGCCGCCTACGCGACCGCCCAGAGCTTTGCGGCGCCGCGGGCCGATTGGCCGAAGTCGGACTGGTGGCGGGCCTATGGCGACGCCGAGCTGGATCAGCTGATCGACGAGGCGCTGAAGGACTCGCCCGACGTGGCCGAGGCCCAGGCGCGGATCGACAAGGCGCGGGCTGACGTCGGCACGGCGCGGGCGTCGCTCTTCCCCGCCTTTTCCGCCAACGGGACTGTGTTGGAGACCAAGCAGGCCTATCACGTCGGCATCCCGATCGAGTTTGTGCCGAAGGGCTATAACGACTTCGCCCAGGGCACCTTGAACTTCAATTACGAGTTCGACTTCTGGGGCAAGAACCGCGCGGCCATCTCCGCCGCGACCTCGGAGTCCAGGGCTACCCAGGCCGACGCCGCCGAAGCCGTGCTGACCCTCTCGACCGCTGTCGCCGGCGCCTATGCCGACCTGGCGCGGCTCTATGACGAGCGCGACGTGGCCGAACAGTCCGCCCGGTCGCGGCAGGAGACCCTGGACCTGGTCCTGCATCGGGTGGCGAACGGCGCCGACAACCGCGGCGCGTCGAAACAGGCCGAGGCCGGCGTCAGCTCGGCCAAGGCCGACATCGCCGAGATCGACGAGGAGATCGGCCTGACCCGCGACCGCCTCGCCGCCCTGTTGGGCGCGGGCCCGGACCGCGGCCTTTCCATCGCCCGACCCGCCTCGCCAAACCTGCGGGCCTTCGGCCTGCCGTCCAGTCTGGCGGCGGACCTGATCGGCCGTCGCCCCGACGTGGTCGCCGCCCGCTGGCGCGCCGAGGCCGACGCCAAGCGCATTGGCGTGGCCAAGGCTCAGTTCTATCCGGACATCAACCTGGTCGCCGACCTCGGCTTCGAGGCCCTGCACGTGCACAACTTCCTCGAGTCGGGATCGGATGTCGGCTCGGTCGGGCCGGCGGCGACCCTGCCGATCTTCGAGGGCGGGCGGCTCAGAGCCAACCTGCGCGGCGCAGACGCCGACTATGCCGACGCGGTGGCGACCTATGACGCAACCCTGACCCAGGCGCTCGCCGACGTCGCCGACGCGGCGAAGAGCGAACGCGCGCTCACCGATCGCCTGGCCCAGAGCCAAGCGGCGCTGGACGCCGACGAAGAGGCCTATCGCATCGCCCGGCTGCGCTACGAAGGCGGCCTATCCGACTATCAGTCCGTGCTTGTGGTCGAGGACACCGTGCTGGCCGCGCGCCGCATCGTCGTCGATCTGAAGGCGCGGGCTTTCGCCCTCGATATCCAACTGGTGAAGGCGCTTGGCGGCGGCTTCCAGCGGCAGGACCTGAAGAATGGCTGATCCGGCTCCCATCCCCATAAAGCCGCCGCCGGTGCGCCCGGCTAATAGCCGCCGCAACCAGCTATTCGGACTGCTGGGCGTGGTGATCGTCGTGGTCGGCCTCGGCTACGGCGCCTACTGGCTGCTGGTCGGGCGCACCCACGTCTCGACCGACGACGCCTATGTGAACGCCGACGCCGCCGAGATCACCCCGCAGGTGGCCGGTCAGGTCCGCCACGTCTATGTCACCGACACCCTGCCGGTGACCAAGGGCCAGGTGCTGGTGCAGATCGACGACGCCGACTTCAGGGTGGCGCTGGACCAGGCCAAGGCCGAGCTCGACCAAGCAAGTCGCAGGGTGCGGGGTTATTTCGCCAACGAACAGGCGCTGGCCGGCCAGGTCGCCGTGCGCGAGGCCGACATCACCCGCGCCGACGCGCAGATCCTGAGCGCCCAGTCCGACGTGGCGCGGGCGCGCACCGAGCTTGGCCGCCGCCAGCGCCTGGCCCAGACGGGCGCGGTCTCCGGCGACGAGTTGACCCAGGCCGAAAACGCCGCCAGCGACGCCGACGCCGCCCTGACCCAGGCCAAGGCGGCCAAGGTCCAGGCCATCGCCAACCGCGGCGCGGCGTTGGGAACCAAGGCAGTCAACACCGCCCTGATCATCGGCGCGGCGGCGCCGCAGAACCCGGAAGTCGCCGCGGCCCAGGCCAGGGTCGACCAGGCGCAGCTCAATTACGACCGCACAACCTTGCGTGCGCCGTTCGACGGGGTGGTCGCCAAGAAGAACGTCGCCCTCGGCGAGCAGGTGCAGGTTGGCCAGTCCCTGCTGCAGGTGGTGCCGATCGACCGCGCCTATGTGGATGCCAATTTCAA
>DASQSO010000138.1:0-5264 GCA_035642335.1 Caulobacteraceae bacterium | reverse complement strand
CGGCTTCTGACCGGCGCCCGCAAATCTTGGCGAAGGCGGAGGCCTTAGACCTCCTTCAGATCGACGGCCGCGGTCTTGCCGCGCTCGTCCTTCAGTTCGTAACTGACCGTCTGACCCTCATTGAGGCCGCGCAGGCCCGCGCGTTCGACCGCGGAAATATGGACAAAAACATCCTTGCCGCCGTCTGAAGGTTGGATGAAACCGTAGCCTTTGGTGGTGTTGAACCACTTGACCGTGCCGTTGGGCATACTTTGTTCCTCGAAGAGCCGTTCCAGTTGCGGGCGCCGCCGAGGCGGTCTTCCCGTGACAATCGCAAATCTGGTGTCGGCAAGTTCGGTAGAACGGGTCGTCCGGACAGCAGCCGTAGATCGGATTGTACCCAATTAAGTGCCCTCAAGGCGGCCCGGGCGTCAACCCGGCCTTCCGTTCACTTCTTCGCCAGCAGAGCTTCCATGACGGCGTGGGCGTCGGCGCCGCTCCAGTCGGCGCCGCCCGACACTCGTGCCTTCTCGCGGCCGTCACGGCCATAGAGCAGGGTGGTCGGCAGGCCCTCGGCCGGCGGCGTTATGCTGAAGACCATGGCCGCCTTGGGGTCCTGGTAGAAGGGCAGGGGCGGATGCTGGGCGATGAAGGCGCGCGCCTTCTCGCGGTCCTTGGCCGTGTCCATGCTGACCGGAACCACCAGGATGCGGCCGGGATAGGCGGCCTGCAGCTTGGCCAGGGTCGGCATCTCGGCCACGCAGGGTCCGCACCAGGTGGCCCACAGATTGACCACCACCACCGGCGCCTTCAGCCTGGTCAGGTCGGTGGACTGGCCATCCGGGCCGAGGATGGGCAGCGAGGGTGGCGGCGACCCGGCCACGGTCACCGTCATGTTGCTCATGTCGCCGCGCGCCAAAGTTTTCAGGTCCGACGCGCCGCCGGATTTGATGAGAAGCTCTGCGATGACATATAGGACCACGGCGAGGCCGATCGCGGCCGCGCCCCAGAGCGCGTAGGTCAAGGGCCGGCGCCTGGACCTGTCCTTCGCCTCGCCCTCGCGGAAGTCCGTCATGCCCAAGGCTCCGAAAACCGCTCACCAGGAGCCGGATCAAGGCCAGTCCATGTGGGGCGGGCGCTTCTCCGTCAAGCCGGACGCGCTGATGCAGGCGATCAATGTGTCGATCGGCTTCGACCGGCGCCTGGCCATGGAGGACCTGGCCGGCTCGCGCGCCCATGCGGCCATGCTGGCGGCGACCGGGGTGATCACGGCGGCGGACGAGGCTGCGATCCAGGATGGCCTCGGCCAGGTCGAGGCCGAACTGGCGGCGGGGACCTTCCCGTTCCGCGAGGAGTTCGAGGACATCCACATGAATGTGGAACAGCGGCTGAAGGAGCTGATCGGCGAGCCGGCCGGCCGGCTGCACACCGCCCGCTCGCGCAACGACCAAGTGGCGTTGGACCTGCGCCTTTGGGTGCGCGGCGCCTGCGACCGGACGATCCAGGCCCTGCGCGGCCTGCAGCGCGCCCTCTTAACCCAGGCCGAGACCCACGCGGCCAGCCTGATGCCCGGCTTCACCCACATGCAGCCGGCCCAGCCGGTGACCTTCGGCCACCACCTGATGGCCTATGTCGAGATGTTCGGCCGCGATGCCGACCGCTTCGCCGATGCGCGGGCGCGGATGAACGAGTCGCCGCTAGGGGCCGCGGCCCTCGCCGGCTCGTCCATCCCCATCGATCCGCGCCAGACCGCCAAGGCGCTGGGTTTCGACAAGCCCATGGCCAATTCCATGGACGCGGTCGCCTCGCGCGACTTCGCCCTCGAAGCGCTTTCGGCCGCCTCGATCTGCGCCATCAACCTGTCGCGGCTGGCCGAGGAGATCGTCATCTGGTCAACGCCGCAGTTCGGCTTCATCCGGTTGTCCGACGCCTTTTCCACTGGCTCGTCGATCATGCCGCAGAAGCGCAATCCCGACGCCGCCGAACTGGTCCGCGCCAAATCCGGGCGCATCCTGGGCGCGCTGACCGCCCTGACCGTGGTGATGAAGGGCCTGCCGCTGACCTATGGCAAGGACATGCAGGAGGACAAGGAGCCGGTGTTCGAGGCCTTCGACGCCCTGGAAGTCGCCCTGGCGGCGATGATCGGCATGGCCGCCGACCTCACCGCCAATACCGAGGCCATGGCCTCGGCGGCCGGCGGCGCCTTCGCGACGGCCACCGATCTGGCCGACTGGCTGGTGCGCAAGCTGGACCTGCCGTTTCGCGAGGCGCACCATGTCACCGGCCGGGCGGTGAAGCGGGCTGAGGCGCTGGGGTTGACCGATCTGGCGGCGCTGCCGTTGGCTGAGTTGCAAGCCATCGAACCGCGCGTCACCTTAGGTGTCTATGAGGTGCTGAGTCCGCGGGCTTCAGTTGAAAGCCGCACCAGTTATGGCGGCGCGGCGCCTTCGCAAGTCAAGGCCCAGATTCAGCGTTGGAAGGACCAGTTAAGATGACCGCCCGCCCTCAAATCGCGCGTTTCAGCTTCGCCGCCGCGCTCCTGGCCAGCCTCGGTCTTGGGGCCTGCGGCAAGCTGGGCGACCTGGAACAGCCCGCGCCGCTGTTCGGCGACAAGGCCAAGGCCGATTATGCGGCTCAGCACCAGGCCGACGCCGCCCGCGCCCGCGCCGCCGCGGCCAGGGGGCAGACCAGCGACGAGCCGAACGCCAACCGGCTGCCGCTGCACCAGGCGCCCATTGTGCCGCCGATCGCCGGCCGCAGTAATCCGGAAGGCCCGAACGGTCCGCCGACGGCGCTGCCGCAGCCGGGAACGACTACGGACGATCAATGAACCACTTCGAGGCGCTGGCGGGCGACCTCGCCTGCGAGGCGGTTCCGCTCGCCCGGATCGCCGAGGCGGTCGGAACTCCGGCCTATGTCTATTCGACGGCCACCTTGGAGCGGCATTTCACCGTGTTCCGCGACGCCGTGCGCGGGCTTGGCCGCCCCGAGCCGCTGATCGCCTATGCGGTCAAGGCCAACTCCAATCTGTCGGTGCTGAGGATCCTGATCGCTCAGGGCGCCGGCGCCGACACGGTCTCCGAGGGCGAGATCCGCCGCGCCCTCGCCGCCGGCGCATCGCCCCGGCGGATCGTCTTCTCCGGCGTCGGCAAGACGGCGGCCGAACTGGCCTTCGCCGTCGATGTCGGGGTGGCCGAGATCAATGTCGAGTCCGAACCCGAGCTCGACCTCTTGGCCGCGATCACAGCTGAAAAGGGCGCACGCCAGGCCATCGCCATCCGGGTCAATCCGGACGTGGCGGCGGGCGGTCACGCCAAGATCTCCACTGGCCAGGCCGACTCCAAGTTCGGCGTCTCGATGAGCGAGGCCGAGCGGCTCTACGCCAAGGCCTCGAACCTGGCGGGGGTGAAGCCGATCGGCGTCGCCTGCCATATCGGGAGCCAGATCAGCGACCTGGCGCCCATGGCCGCGGCCTTCGGCAAGATGCGGGCCCTGGTCCAGCGGCTGCGGGCCGAGGGCCTGAACGTCGAGCGCCTCGACCTCGGCGGCGGACTCGGCGCGCCCTATTTCGATTCCCCGGACCCGCCCGAGCCCAAGGCCTATGCGGCGATGATCGCCAAGGCGCTTGGCGATCTGAACGTGCAGTTGGCCTTCGAGCCCGGCCGGATGATCGTCGCCAATGCCGGGGTGCTGCTCTCGCGCGTCATCCACGTGCACGAACGGCCGGAAGGGCGGCGGTTCCTGGTGCTGGACGCGGCGATGAACGACCTCGTCCGGCCGGCCATGTACGAGGCCTATCACGATATCCGCCCGGTCCGGGAGCCTGCGCCCGGAACCGCGCTGGAGACCTACGACGTCGTCGGCCCGGTCTGCGAGACCGGCGACACCTTCGCCCGCGAGCGGCTTTTGCCGCCCCTGGCCGCCGGCGACCTGGTCGCCTTCATGACCGCCGGCGCCTATGGGGCGGTGATGGCCGGCGAATACAATACCCGGCCCCTGGTCCCCGAGGTGCTGGTCAGCGGCGACCGGTTCGCCGTCGTCCGCCCGCGCCCCACCTACGACCAGATGCTGGCGACGGAGCCCCTGGCGCCCTGGCTTTGAGGCGCGCCAATATATAACCGTCACCCCCCGCTGGAGCCGCGAAGCGGCGGAATGCGGGGGGCCCATAGACTCTGGTCAGAGTTGGTGTTCATGGGTGGCCCGAACAAGTCGGGCCATGACGGAACAGGGGGAGTGGTTTCTATTTCCCGCGTTTGCCGGCGAGATCCTCGATGGCGGTGAAGACCACCTCGCCGCCCGCTCTCAAGGCGCGCGTGATCGCCAAGCCGAAGAAGCTGGACCGGCTCATGCCAATCTCGGCGGCCCGGCGGTCGACGCGGGCGATCAGGCTCTTGGGCAGATAGACGTTCACCCGCTCCGATTGATCCGGCGGCTCGACCCCGACGGAAAAGACAGCGACAAATTCACACTCCTCGGGCAGGGCGATCTTGTCGAGCCCGGTCGGTTCCGGAAGGGTCCGACCTTCGAAAGCCATGTCCTCGGCGCCCTGGGCCAGCGCCTCCCCGGCCTTGCCCATGGCCTCTTCCTGCGAGCGCGCGCCGGTGACCACGCCGGGAAAATCGGGAAACCAGACGCCGTAGACGCCGTGCTCGCCGCGTTCGAGGACGGCGGGATAGAAGCGCTGAGCCATGAAGAGCCTCGTCGAAGAATAATGTGTTTTTTAACACACCTTCACGGTGTCGTCAGCCGCGACGATGTTCCCTTTTCGTTTCGGCCGGGTCATCGTATGGGTTCGGAGTGAACGCGCTTTCGCCGACGCTTGACCTCGCGCCCGCCCTCGTCGTCCTGCCTGGACCGCGCGCGGCGATCTGCGACGGCGCCGGCGCGCGCGATTTCAGCGCCGCCGAGGCGCGCAAGCTGGCCCTGTCCGCGCCGGTGGTGGTGGTCCATGCCAGCCTCACCGCCCGTCGGCTGGAGCTGCAGGCGCCGACCCGCTCGCGCGACATTTTCGACGCCCTGGAACTGTTCGCCTTCGTGCGCCCGGCCAGGTTCTGCGCACCGTCCGCGGTCGGCCTCGCCCTGGCGCTCGGCCTGCCCGAACCGAAGACCCCGGCGGCCCAGGCGGCCAGCCTGCGCCAGGTCTGCGGCGTGCTGTTGGCCGAGCTGGCCGAGAGCCCATGGCCGAGCCGCGAGGAGGCCCTGGCCCTGGCTGAAACCCTCGGCCGCGCCGACTGGGCCTGGACCCCGGCCGTCGTCGCCGCTTTGCGCTCAAAGGCCGTGCACCA
>DASQSO010000137.1:0-3317 GCA_035642335.1 Caulobacteraceae bacterium | reverse complement strand
CGCTGACGCCGGCCTGCAACGTCCGCTCCCGCGCCCGCTCGAGCGCGCGGAAGGCCTGGGCTAGGCGGCCGGTCAGGCCGTCCACGGCGTCGCGGGCGGCGGCGACGTCGGTGAGCGCCTTTTCGCCGGCGCCCAGCAGCGCCCGCTGTTCGGCCAGCTCGGTCTCCTCGCCCAGACGTGGGTTCAGCCGGTCGAGCTCACCGAGCCGTAAGGTGAGCTCCTCGGTCTCGGCGGCGGCGGTCTGGACGGCCTGGCGCAGGCCCTCCGCCCGCTCGCGGGCGGCGCGCCAGGCGCTCCAGGTCTCGATCGAGCGGCTGGTCTCGGCCTTCAGGCCGCCGAAGGCGTCGAGCAACGGCCGGTGGGTGCGCGGGTCGAGCAGACCGACGGTCTCGTGCTGGCCGTGCACCTCCAGCAGCATGGCGCCCAGGTCGCGCAGCACCCCGACGCTGGTCGCCTGGTCGTTGACAAAGGCCCTGGAGCGGCCGTCGGCGCCCAGCTGGCGACGCAGCACCAGGTCGTCGTCAGGGGTTTCGCCGAGGCCCTTGTCGGCCAGATAGGCCCAGGCCGGATGGTCGGGCGCGAGGGAAAAGATGGCGGTCGCCTGGGCCTGGGTCGCGCCGCGGCGCACCAGCCCGGCATCGGCGCGCGCGCCGGTTGCCAAGCCCAGGGCGTCGAGGATGATCGACTTGCCGGCCCCGGTCTCGCCGGTGAGCGCGGTCAGGCCGGCCCCGAAGGCGAGGTCGAGGGTCTCGATCAAGACCACGTCGCGGATGGCGAGCCCAATCAGCACGGGTCGGAGCATCGCCGCAAAACCGCCCGCGTCAACCGCCCAGGCGCGGGCCCGAGCGATGCGGTTCGGATGGGTCTCTAAAGACCCAACGGATTCAACCAGGAATTCTTCTTCTTGGGCGGCGCGGGGGTGGATTGCGCCGGGGCCGGCGCAGCGGCCGGGGCCTGATCCGGCGCGGCCAGCTGCGACGCGGGCACATTGATCGGGGCGGGAGCGAAAAAGCTGGTCACGCCGCCCAATAAGCCGTGACGGGCGTGTCCGTTCGGCTGGACGACCAGCTGGTAGCCCTTGGAGGTCATCAGGGTGTAGGCGGCTTGGTACCAGTAGTCGCCGGGATAGTTGTAGCCCAGCACGGCGGCGTTGCGCTTGGCCTCGTCGATCAGGCCGAGGGTCAGATAGGCCTCGACCAGCCGCTCCAGCGCCTCGGGCGTGTGGGAAGTGGTCTGATAGCGCTCGATCACCAGCTTGAACCGGCCGATGGCCGCCAGCGTGTTACCGCTGCGCAGATAATAGCGGCCAATGGTCATTTCCTTGCCGGCCAGCTGGTCGCTGATCATGTCGGTCTTGAGCCGGGCGTCGGCGGCATATTCGGTGTGCGGGAACCGGCGTGTGACTTCGCGCATGGCCGTGCCCGCCTGCTCGGTGGCGGCCTGGTCGCGGCCGACGTCGAGGATCTGCTCGAAATAGCACTGCGCCCTCAGATAGTAGGCGTAGGCCGCCGCGCCGTTGCCCGGGTAGAGTTCGATGAATCGGTTGGCGTCGGCGACGGCGTCGTCATAGTCGTTCGCCTGATAGTGGGAGTAGGCCTCCATCAGGATCGACCGCCTCGACCACTCCGAATAGGGATGCTGGCGCTCGACTTCCTTGAAATAGGTCACCGCCTCGCTCCACCGGTGCTCGTCCAGCCTCTGGGCGCCGACGGCATAGAGCTGCTCGACCGGCTGGTCGGCATAGGTGGTGTCCACCTTCTTCTTCGGGCGCAGGAACGAGCAACCGCCCAGGACGACGGCCACGACGAGAACGACGGCAAGAGCGGGGCGGACCCGGACCTTAGCGAGCACGGAATATGACCTCGAACAAGACGCCCCCGCGCCGAAGGAAGGCAGATAGGACTGAGGCTTCTACACTAGCTCCGGCGCCGCGCAAACCGGATGGCGGCGGGTCAGACGGCCTCGGCCAGGTCTTCGCCGTAGAGTCGGGTGCGCCATGTTTCGGGACGGGCCAGCAGCGCGCGGGCCAGCGCGTTGTTCAGGGTGTGGCCGGCGAGCACCCCCTCGAAGCGGCCGATGATCGGCGCGCCGAGCAGATAGAGGTCGCCAAGGGCGTCCAGGGCCTTGTGGCGAACGAATTCGTCGCTGGAGCGCAGGCCCTCGGGGTTCATCAGCTCGTCCCCGTCGATTACCAGGCAGTTGTCCATCGAACCGCCGCGGGCGAGGCCGGCTTTGCGCAGCGCTTCCACCTCGTGCAGAAAGCCGAAGGTGCGACTTTCCGCCACTCCTTCGCGGAACGCGGCCTCGTCGAGCACCATATCGATACGCTGGCCACCGATAGCGGCGCTCTTGAAGTCGATCTCGAAGGCCATCTCGAACTGGTCGGCGGGCACAAGCGCGGCGCGTTTATCGCCATCGACGACCTCGATCGGCTCGATGATCTCGATATAGCGGCGCGGCGCCTCCTGACGCTTCACGCCGGCGCGGTCGATCAGCCGCACGAAGGGTTCGGCCGATCCATCCATGATCGGCAGTTCGGGGCCATCGAGTTCGACGACGGCGTTGTCGACGCCAAGCGCGGCGAAGGCCGACATCAGGTGCTCGATGGTCGAGACCTCAGCGCCGACGGCGTTGCCGATCACGGTGCCGAGCTGGGTGCGAGTCACAGCGTCGGCGCGGGCGGGGATGCGGTTGTCGCCGGCCAGGTCGGTACGGATGAAGGTGACGCCGGCGCCGGCCGCGGCCGGGCGCAGCACGCAAGTCATGGTCCGGCCGCTATGCAGGCCGACGCCCTCGAAGGCGACGGGACCCTGGAGCGTATGTTGAAAGACCGCCGATGTCGCCACGCGCGAACCACCCTTGCCATCGCAGCGAACATCGTCGCCAAAAGCCTAGCATGAGGCCTTACGGTGACGCCTACCGCGCGGCAACTCAAGTTAGGTGACCGAATGTTTCTAGGTTTAGTATTTGATTTTCATTATGTTTCCTTCTCCTCTCGCAAGAGAAGACGGCCTCCGAAGGAGGTCGGATGAGGGGTTTTGCTCCCTTGTCCAATGAACCTTCAACGCGAAGCTGAACTCGGAGCGCGACCCCTCATCCGGCAGCTTCGCTTGACACCGTTGAGAGCGCTCTCGACCCCGCGAAGGGAGAAGGAACCCTTCGCCTAGTTCGCCAGCCGGCGCAGGAAGGACGGAATTTCCAGGTCTTCGCCTGCGTCGGCCTGCTCTTCCGGCGCGGCCTGGACGACCGCCTGGGCGCCGGCCGCGGCGCGGGCCTCGCGGACGGCGTTGATCACCGGCGTGGGGTCGTTGCGATAG
>DASQSO010000136.1:0-6486 GCA_035642335.1 Caulobacteraceae bacterium | reverse complement strand
AAAGGCTCATAACAAATTTGTGGCACGGAGGGTTCGGACATGAAGGTGACGATCGAGGTGGACTGCACCCCGCAGGAGGCGCGGGCGGCGCTGGGCCTGCCCGATGTCGCGGCGCTTAATGAAAAGTTGGTCGGTGAGATGCAGAAGCGAATGACCGCCAATATGGACGCGCTCAGGCCCGAGGAGCTGATGAAGAACTGGCTGGCCTTCGGCGGCGCGGCCCAGGAGCAGTTCGCCAAGCTGATGGCCGCCGCGGGCGCTAAGCGCTGAGGCGCCATGCCCGACACCATCTTCGCGCTGGCCAGCGCGCCCGGCCGCGCGGCCGTTGCCATCGTACGGCTTTCGGGGTCGGGAACGGTGGCTGCGCTGCAAGCCCTGACCGGCGCGCCGCCGAAATCCCGACGACCCATCTTGCGGGTGCTGAGGCGGCCCGGCGATGGAGCGCCTCTCGACCGGGCGCTGGTGCTCTGGTTTCCGCGGCCGCAGAGCTATACCGGCGAGGACGTCGCCGAACTGCACCTGCACGGCGGTGCGGCGGTCATAGACGGCGTGACCGAGACTCTGCTGGGCTTGGGGTTGCGGCTCGCGCTGCCCGGCGAATTCACCCGCCGGGCCTTCGAGAGCGGCAAGCTCGACCTGAGTCAGGCCGAGGCCATCGGCGACCTGGTCGAGGCCGAGACCGACGCGCAGCGTCGTCAGGCGCTGGCGCAGCTGGGCGGTGACTTGGCCCGCCGCCACGCCAAGTGGCGCGAGGCGCTGATCGAGGCCCTGGCCCTGCTCGAGGCGGCGGTGGATTTTCCCGACGAGGATCTTCCGGACGAGGTGGCGCGCGGCGCCGTGCCGCTGGTGTCCCACGTGGGCGCGGAGATCGACACGGCCCTGGCCGATGGCGAGCGCGGCGAGCGGGTGCGCGAGGGGTTCCGCATCGCCCTGATCGGCGCGCCCAATGCCGGCAAGTCCAGCCTGCTCAACGCGTTGGCTGGCCGCGACGCCGCCATCGTCACGGCAACGCCGGGCACCACCCGCGACATTGTCGAGGTGGCGCTGGACCTGGCCGGCTACCGCGTGGTGATTGGCGACACCGCCGGCCTGCGTGGGCCGAAGAGCGCGGTCGAGGCCGAGGGCGTGCGACGCGCCGCCGCTCTGGCCGAAACCGCCGATCTTCGGCTGGTGGTGGTCGACGCCGCCGCCAAGGACAAGCGCTGGCGTGAGGCCGCCGTCCTGGCGCGGGGCGGCGATATCTGCGTGCTCAACAAGCGTGACCTGGCGCCGCCGCCGGCCGGGGCGGCGGTCAGCGCCTGGGCGACCGGTCACGATCTTGCCGTGGCGAACATTTCGGCGGCGCGCGGCATCGGCCTGGCGCAGCTGCGCGAGGCGCTGACTGCCCGGGTCGTCAAGGCCCTGGCTGGCGGCGAGTTCCCGGCGGCGACGCGGGCGCGCCATCGTCAGGATCTGATCGCGGCGCGGGGTCATTTGACCCGGGCGACGCGGGCGCTGTTGACGCCGGTCGAGGTGGAACTGGCGGCGGAAGATGTGCGCCTCGCCGCCCGCAGCTTGGCCCGGATCACCGGCCGGGTGGATCCGGAGGACGTGCTGGACCAGGTGTTCGCCAGGTTCTGTATCGGCAAGTGAGATTGTTTCACGTGAAACATCGCCCCAAGGCGCGGTGGACACCCGGCAATGTTTCACGTGAAACCACGGCGGTCCCGGGATACAAGGCTTGGCGCCGGCGGGCGGCGCTCTTGGTTGGTCATGTCTGCGTCAGCGAGCTTCTGGGATGTCATCGTCATCGGCGGCGGCCACGCCGGCTGTGAAGCCGCGGCGGCGTCGGCGCGCACCGGCGCGCGCACCCTGCTGCTGACCCACAAGATTGAAACCATTGGCGAAATGTCCTGCAACCCGGCCATTGGCGGGCTGGGTAAGGGGCATCTGGTCCGCGAGATCGACGCCCTGGACGGCCTGATGGGCCAGCTGGCGGACGAAGCCGGCATCCAGTTCCGTATGCTCAACCGCTCGAAGGGTCCCGCCGTTCGCGGCCCGCGCGCGCAGATCGATCGCGCCGCCTACCGCACAGCCATGCAACAGGCCCTGGCAACGCAGGCGGACCTCACCGTCGTGGCCGCCGCTGTCGAAGACCTCGTTATCGCCGATGGTCGCGTCGTCGGGGCCGAGGACGCAGTCGGAACCCGGTGGCTGGGCGGTGCGGTGGTGCTGACCACCGGCACGTTTCTGCGCGGCGTCATCCATCGCGGCGAGACCCGTACCCCCGCCGGGCGGATCGGCGATGCGCCGTCTATCGGCTTGGCCGATCGGCTCTACGGGCTGAATCTGCGCATGGGCCGGTTGAAGACCGGCACCCCGGCGCGGCTGGACGGCCGCACGATCGCCTGGGACCGGCTGGAGATGCAGGCCGGCGACGCGCCGCCGGTCCCGTTTTCCTTCATGACGGCGTCGGTCGACCGGCCGCAGGTGGCTTGCGGCGTGACCTGGACCACGGCGGAAACCCACGCGATCATCGCCGAAAGGCTTAGCGAGTCAGCGGTCTACGGTGGCCGGACGCAGGGTCGCGGGCCGCGCTATTGCCCGTCGATCGAGGACAAGGTGGTCCGCTTCGCCGACAAGACCAGCCACCAGATCTTCCTGGAGCCGGAGGGGCGCGAGGACGACACCGTCTATCCGAATGGCATCTCGACCTCGGTTTCGGAAAAGACCCAGGACCGATTCATCCGCACCATCCCGGGTCTCGAGGCGGTGGCGATCCGGCGCTATGGCTATGCCATCGAATATGACTATGTTGACCCGCGCGAGCTCTCGTCGGCGCTGGAGGTCAAGCGCCTGCCCGGCCTCTACCTCGCTGGCCAGATCAACGGCACCACGGGATATGAGGAGGCGGCCGGCCAGGGGCTGATCGCCGGCCTGAACGCCGCCCGTGCGGCCGGTGGCGGCAATCCCGCGGCCTTCGCCCGCGACGAGGCCTATCTGGGGGTGATGATTGACGACTTGGTCACCCGCGGTGTGACCGAGCCGTACCGCATGTTCACCAGCCGGGCTGAATTCCGCCTCACCCTGCGCGCCGACAACGCCGACCAACGCCTGACCGGGCGCGGGATTGCGCTCGGTTGCGTCAGCTCCGACCGCGCCAGAGCCTTCACCGCCAAGGCCTCGACCTTAGAGACGATTCGGGCCCGCGCTCATGCGCTCAGCCTGACGCCGACGCAAGCGGCTCGGGCCGGCTTAGCGGTCAAGGCCGACGGCCAGCGCCGCAATGTCGTGCAGCTGCTGGCCTATCCCGGGATTGGGCTTGCCGGGTTGGCGCGGGTATGGCCAGAAGTCGCCGACTGGCCTCGGTATGCAACTGAGCAGATCGAGATCGAGGCGGCTTATGCCGGTTACCTCGATCGCCAGGCCGCCGACGTGGTCGCCTTCCGCAAGGATGAGGACTTGGCGCTGCCCGATGACCTCGACTATGTCGGCATCGGCGGGCTCTCCAGCGAGGCGCGCGAAAAGCTCGCCGCCGTCCGGCCTCGCACCCTCGGCCAGGCTTCGCGCATCGAAGGCGTGACCCCCGGCGCCCTCACCGCCCTGCTCGCCCATGCCCGCCGCGCCCGCGCTGCTTGAGGGCTTGGTCAGCGCGCTGCCCGCCGGCGAAGCCTTTGGGGCGACCGAGTTCCAGGCCACGACCGGGGCCAAGCCGGGGCAAATGGCTGATCTTGAAGCATTTCGCGTCGCCCTCGCCGATTGGAACACGCGTATGAACCTGGTCGGCCCGTCGGCCTTGGCTGAGTTCTGGCTGCGCCATGCCTATGACAGCGCCCAGTTGTTGCCGCTGGAGCCGGAGGCTCTGCGCTGGGCCGATCTCGGCGCCGGCGCCGGCTTTCCCGGCCTGGTCCTGGCCATCATGCTGAAAGGCCGAACCGGCGCGCAGGTGCATCTGGTCGAGAGCATGGCCAAGCGCTGCCGGTTCCTGGAGGAAACCGTGACCGCGCTGGCCCTGCCGGCCACCGTGCATCACGCTCGGGCCGAGGATCTTGACATCAGCGTCGATGTGGTCGCCGCGCGCGCCTGCGCTCCCCTGGTCAGACTTTTCGGCTATGCTAGGCCCTACCTGAGGCGGGGGGCGATCGGGCTGTTCATGAAGGGTCAAGATGTTGTGACTGAGCTCGAGACTGCCACCAAGTCTTGGCGTTTCGAGGCGGAGTTGATCGACAGCCGCAGCCATACCGATGGCCGCATCGTCCGGATGAGGAAGCTGAAACATGTCTGAGTCGACGCTCCGGGTGCTGTCGGTGTCCAATCAGAAAGGCGGGGTCGGCAAGACCACCACCGCCATCAACCTCGGCACCGCCCTGGCCGCCGTCGGAGAGCGGGTGCTGTTGGTCGATCTGGACCCGCAGGGCAATGCCTCCACCGGTCTCGGCATGTCGCGCGGCGGCACGCAGAAGACCGTCTATGACGTGGTGGTTAACGGCGCTCCGATCGGCGACGCCACGCGCCCTACCGCCCTACCCGGCCTCGACCTGCTCGGCAGCGACCCCGACCTTTCCGGCGCCGAGATCGAGCTTGCCTCGGTGCTGCGCCGCTCCTTTCGTCTGCGCGACGCTCTACAACCCTTGCGCGAGGCTGGTCACGCCAACGCCTACACCTATGTACTGATCGACTGCCCGCCGTCGCTGAACCTGCTCACCGTCAACGCCATGACCGCGGCCGACGCCGTGCTGGTGCCACTGCAGTGCGAATTCTTCGCCCTGGAGGGCCTCACCCAACTGATGCGCACGGTGGAGCTGGTGCGCGGCAGCCTGAATCCGCGCCTGGAGATTCAGGGCTTGGTGCTGACCATGTACGATCGCAGGAACCGGCTCTCCGACCAGGTTGCCGCCGACGTCCGCAACCACTTTGGCGACAAGGTCTATCAGACCATGATCCCAAGGAATGTAAGGGTTTCCGAGGCGCCATCGTTCGGCAAACCGGTGCTGGTCTACGATCTGAAATGCGCCGGTAGCCGCGCCTATCTGGATCTGGCGCGCGAAGTGGTCGGCCGCGAACGCGCGCGCCGCGTCACGGTGGCCGCGTGATGACCGAGCGGAGGGGACTTGGCCGAGGGCTCTCGGCTCTGCTCGACGAAGCCACCGCCGCCGGTGAGGGCGCGGCGGCGGGCAATCGCGAAATTCCCGTTGAGCAGATCCACCGCAACGCCGCCCAACCGCGCATGGATTTTGACGGCGACGAGCTCAACCTGCTGGCCGCCTCGATCCGCGAAAAAGGCGTGTTGCAACCAATACTGGTGCGCCCATCGCCAGAGCGGCCGGGCGAGTACCAGATCGTCGCCGGCGAACGCCGCTGGCGCGCCGCGCAGACCGCCGGCCTGGCCACGGTCCCGGTGACCTTGCGCGAACTGGACGATCTGGAGACGCTGGAGATCGCGATCATCGAGAACGTCCAGCGGTCGGATCTCAACCCGATCGAAGAGGCTACGGCCTACCGCGCCCTGATGGAGCGATTCGGCCATACCCAGGAGGACGTCTCCCGCGCCGTCGGCAAGAGCCGCAGCCATGTGGCCAACGCCGTCCGCCTGCTCGACCTGCCGGAACGTGTGGTGTTCCTGCTGCGCTCGCACCAACTGTCGGCTGGCCATGCCCGCGCCGTCGCCTCGGCGGCCGATCCAACCGCTCTGGCCAACCAGGTGGTCGATCAGGGCCTGAGCGTCCGCGCCGCCGAGGCCCTGGCCCGTCGCGCCCAAGACGCCGCCGCGCCGCCGCGATCGCGCGACGAGGACGCTCCTCGTAGTGACGCCGACACCCGGGCGCTGGAGGATGACCTGGCTCGCACCCTTGGCCTGGCGGTCGGGATCGCCCACCGCCGCGGCGGCGGCGAACTGACCATTCGCTATAAGACCCTGGAACAGCTCGACGACCTCTGCCGCCGGCTCACGCGGGGGTGAGGACAGCGTGGTGGGGGCCCTCACGCCCAGGCGCTTGGCCGCTCTCGCGGCGGCTTCGGAACCAAGCTGCATGTCTGCGTAGACGCCCTTGGCCTGCCGGTGCGGCTCATCGTAGGACCAGGCCAGCAGAACGACATGGCGCCGGCCCGCGACCTGATCGAAGGACTGCCCGCTCAAAACGTCTTGGCCGACAAGGCCTACGACGCCGACCGGCTTTACCTGAAGATCATCGAACAGGGCGGCGATCCGGTCGTCCCGCCCAGGCGACATCGAAAGCGTCAGCACGCCTACGACAAAGCCCTCTACAAGGAACGCAACCGCGTCGAGCGCTTCTGCAGCCGCATCAAGCACTGCCGCCGCATCGCCACCCGATACGACAAGCTCGCCGTCACCTACGACGCCGCGGTCCGCATCGCCGCCATGGTCATCTGGTGGTTATGAGTCTGGAGCCTAGCGGGACCTAGGGCTCACCCGCCGCCAACAGCGGGCTTAGGGCGAGCGCCATCTCGTCCGGCGGCGGCGCGGCGCCGGTCGAGCGCCGCTCGTCC
>DASQSO010000135.1:0-5408 GCA_035642335.1 Caulobacteraceae bacterium | reverse complement strand
GCCGCGCGGCGTCGGCCGTTTCGACGGGCTGTGGCGACAAGGACGTCATGGCGGCTGACCTGGTGCGAAACGAGTCGAAGCGCACCATAGCGCCAGGACCGCGCCCGCGTCGAACCGGTCGTCTTCAACTGTCTTTTTGGGCGACGGACTTGTCTCAGTTCCGGCGCGGGATGACCACCGGCAGGGTCTCGTAGCCTTTCACGAACACCGAGTGGGTGCGGGTCGGCTCGCCGGCCAGCTCCACCGTCGGGAAGCGCTTCATGATCTCTTCCCAGATGATGGTCAGCTGCAGCTCGGCCAGCCGGTTGCCGACGCAGCGGTGAATGCCGAAGCCGAACGACATGTGCATGCGCGGCCTGGGCCGGTCGATCCTGTAGGCGTTCGGATCGTCGATGACGCTGTCGTCGCGGTTGCCGGAGACATACCACATGACCACGTTGTCGCCGGCCTTGATCGGCTTGCCGCCGAACTCGAAATCCTCCTTCGCCGTGCGCCGCATGTGGGCCAGCGGCGTCTGCCAGCGGATGGTCTCCGACACCATCGAGGCGATCAGCTCGGGATTGGCGCGCAGCTTGTCGTATTGGTCCGGGTGCTTGTTCAGCGCGTAGATCGAGCCCGAAATGGTGTTGCGGGTGGTGTCGTTGCCGCCGATGATCAAGAGGCCGACATTGCCGTAGAACTCCAGCTGCTCCATGTCGCGGGTGGCTTCGCCGTGGGCCAGCATCGAGATCAGGTCGAACTTGGGCTCGGCCTTGGCCCGCTCGTCCCACATCGCCTGGAACACCTGGAAGCACTCGGCGACCTCGTCGCGCTTCTGGTCCCAGCTGGTCACCGGCCCGAAGCCCGGCGCGTTGGTCATCATGTCCGACCAGTGGGTCAGCCTGCGCCGCTCTTCGAACGGGAAATCGAACAGCGTCGCCAGGGTCATGGCGGTCAGCTCTTTCGAGACCAGGTCCACCCAGTCGAATTCCTCGCCGATCGGCAGGCCGTCGAGGATCAGCCCGGCCCGCTCACGGATGACGGGGGCCATCTGGTGCAGGTTGGCCGGCGCCACCACCGGGCTCACCGTCTTGCGCTGCTCGTCGTGCCTGGGCGGGTCCATGGAGATGAAGCTCGGCCGCGACGGCCGCTTGGCCATCTCCGCCTTCGATTCCAGACTCTGCAGGGTGATGCCGCCGACCGACGAGAACACCTGGTGGTTGGTGTCCACGGCCATGATGTCGTTGTAGCGGGTCACCGACCAATAGGGCCCATAGGCGCTTTCCGGCGTGTAGTGCACCGGCGCCTCGGCGCGCAGCCGGTCGAAATAGGGCCACATGGCGTCGTTGCGGAACAGTTCCGGCTGGGCCGGATCGAGCACCTCCAGGGGTGTCGCATAGGCCTTGGCGCGGCTCTCGTGCTTCAGGTCGATCGAACCGTCGCTCACTGGTCACCTCCCGGGCGCGGGCTGGCCTCGCGGGAGAGCGAGCGCCGCCAAAAAGCGTCTCGATTATGGACCGACTATACGTCCTCACCGCCCCGTCTCGGCAAGTCCTTGTTGGAGCCGTCGCCGATCTCTGCGAAACTTGGGCAAAACAGGGAGGCGGGCTCGGCGCTCGGCAACCTGGGCCGACAGGGAGACCACCATGAGCGAGCAACTGATCGAACACGTCGTCGATGGAGTCGCAACGCTGACGATGAACCGGCCCGAGGCGCGCAACGCCCTGACCGGCGAAATGCAGGCGGCGCTCTCCGAGGCGATCCCCCGACTGGGCTCCGATCCCAGCGTGCGGGCGGTGGTGATCACCGGCGCCGGACGCGCCTTCTGCGCCGGCGGCGACGTCAAGGGCTTCGCCCGCGCCGCCGAGTCCGGCGCCTCGAGCAACGCCGGCTTCAGCCTGGAGCAGCGGGCCTTCGGCCTGCGCCAGTCCGCCGACATCTGCCGCTGGCTGCACGAGATGCCCAAGCCGACCCTGGCGGTGATCCCCGGCCCGGCCGCCGGCGCCGGGCTTTCCATCGCCCTGGCCTGCGATCTGCGCATCGCCGCGGACGATGCCAAGCTGACAACCGCCTTTTCCAAAGTCGGCCTCTCCGGCGACTACGGCGGCTCATACTTCCTCGCCCATCTGGTGGGCGCGGCCAAGGCGCGCGAACTCTATTTCACCGCCGAGGTGATCACCGGCCGCGAGGCCGCGGCGCTGGGCATCGTCAACAAGGCGGTTGCGTTCGATGAGCTGGAAGCCCTGGCCGGCGACTACGCCCGCCAACTCGCCGGCCTGCCCACGATCGCCATCGGCTACATGAAGCGCAATCTGAACGCCGCCGAGACCGGCTCGCTGAGCGAGGTGCTGGACCTGGAGTCCACCCATATGGTGCGCACCCAGATGACCGACGACCACAAGGGCGCCTCGATCGCCTTCGTGCAGAAGGCAAAGCCGGTCTTCCAGGGCCGCTGAGCCGCCCGGCTAGCCTTCTAAGAGGGCGTTCAACTCCTCGACCGCGTCCAGGAATTCCGTCTTGAAGTCCTGCACCACCTGGCCGGCGGATTGGACGCTGTCGATCAGGCCCACCCCCTGGCCGACGAAATAGGTGACCATGTCGCGGGCTTTGGCGTTGCCGGCCGCCGCCGAACGCTCCACCGAGCGCAGGGCGTTTTCGCTGACCAGGCTCATCAACGGCATCGGCAGGGCGCCGGGGCTGTCGGGGCTGCGCTCCCAGGCCTCGGTCCAGGCGCTGCGCAGCTGTCGCGCCGGCTTGCCGGTGCGGCTGCGCACGCGCACGGCGTCGCGGGACGAGGCCTCGATCATCTTCTCGCGGAAGATTTCGCTGGTCTCGCTCTCCATGGTCGCCAGCCACACCGAGCCGGTCCAGACCCCGGCCGCGCCCATGGCCATGCAGGCGGCCATCTGGCGGCCGGTCATGATGCCGCCGGCGGCCAGCACCGGCACGTCGCGAATCTTCCTGACCGCCCGCAGCACTTCCGGCACCAGGACCATGGTGGTCACCTCGCCGCAATGGCCGCCGGCCTCGGTGCCCTGCACCACCAGGATGTCGACCCCCGCCGCCACCTGGCGAACCGCGTGCTCCTTGGCGCCGACCAGGGCCGCGACCGGCACGCCGTGCGCCTTGCCCATCTCGATCATCGCCGGCGGCGGCACGCCGAGCGCGTTGGCGATCAGCTTGATCGGGTGCTCGAACGCCGCCTCCAGCACCCGAAGGGCGGTCTCCGGGTCGAAGGGCTGCGGCCGTTCGTCGGACACCTCGACCTCGGCCAGTTGCACGCCGGCGGTTTCCAGCAGGCCGGCGGCGAACCGTCGATGCTGGTCCGGCACGCGGGACTTCAGGCTGTTGTAGGTGACGCCGGTCTCGCCGGCGGTGGCCATGTTCTCGGGCACGAGGACGTCGAGCCCGTACGGCTTGCCGTCGACATGCTCGTCGATCCATTTCAGTTCCTGGTGGATGCTCTTCGGCGAATGGCCGGTGGCGCCCAGCACCCCGAACCCGCCCGCCCGGCTGACCGCGGCGACCACGTCGCGGCAATGGCTGAAGGCGAACAGGGGAAACTCGATCCCCAGCATGTCGCAGATGGCTGACTTCATCGGGTCGTCCTCCGCTGGCCGTTGCGCGGGATGCTCTCCGCCCTGGAGGGCCCGATGTCCAGAAAATTGAGCCCGGCGGATCGCCGCCATTGGCGCGTTGCCCCCTTCGCGCTCCTCGGCTAAGACGGGCCTCCTTCAGAGACGGGGTGACGTGGCCGAGAGGCTGAAGGCGGCGGTTTGCTAAACCGTTGTACGGTCTAAAGCCGTACCGAGGGTTCGAATCCCTCCGTCACCGCCACCCTACGCCTCCGACTTCGGGCGGCAGGCCACTGGTCGACCGAACCGCCGTGAGACGCGTAGGTGGACGAAGTGGACTGACTGGACTTCATGATCCGCCGTCAGCACCTTGCGCCGGGCGTTTTCCGGAACGGGAGCATGCTGGCCGCGTCGCCCGGCACGCCAAAAATCGGTGGCTCTTTTGCTGCTTTTCGCGCCACTTGGTTACGCGAAGTCCGCAACTGGCCGGGCGCGTTCGATCCGTTCCCGCTCCTTCGGGCTGTGCATCGCCTCCCAAAGATCGCCGCGCCGCTGCGCGTTCAGCCAGAAGTCCGGGCTGTTGCCGAACACGCGCGCCAGGATGAGAGCTGTCGCGGCCGTCACGTTCCGGCGGTCGTTGCACAGTTCGTTGACGTGCTTGCGCTGCACGCCCATCGCCTCCGCCAGCGCGGCTTGGGTCAACCCCATCGGCCGCATGAACTCCTCCAGAAGAATCTCGCCGACCGTGGCCGGCTTGCGCTTTGTCGTCAGCATGGTTCGCCTCGCTTCACCTGTAGCTGTGGTCGTCCAGATAGACGCCTTCCGCTTCGCCTCGGCCGCTGTCCCACCGGAAAACCAGCCGCCATTGCTGGTTGACGCGGACCGAATGGAACCCCGCCAGATTGCCGCGCAGCTTCTCGAAATGATTGCTGGGCGGCGCCCGCAGGTCCTGATCGGTCGTTGCGTCGTCGATCATCTGGAGCTTGCGAAAGAGCCGGCTTTCGAGGTCGGATGGGATGTTGCGAGCGTGGATATCCTCGACGAAGAAGCCGCGCAGCCACTCGTCCCGAAAACTCGCGATCATTGCGGCGGCTCCGGCGGGTACGTGTACCACTCTATGGTACAGCCCGCAAGGCCTTTGCGCTCCTACCAAGCCCCGTTATCGCGCTACAGCGTAGACATAGTGCTCATCTTCGTCGAGCGCGGCCCGCCACCCTACGCTTTCGGCTTCGGGCGGCAGGCCGCGAAGTGGACTGACTCCCGAAGGCGGTAGGCGTAGGCGTGTCGCCCGAAGCGTCGCAAGACGCGTAGGGGGGCGTGGCCCGCCAACCCGCCGATTCTACGCCAAGGCGCGCCGCGCCGCCCGAGGGCCGCCGACGCTATGATTGATGGCGATCCTGGGCTTTCTTGAACGGATTGAGCACTGTCGCGCCTAGGCCAGCGACGTCGCGATCGTTCCGTGTCACCAGCGTCAGGCCACTGCTCAACGCGGTCGCGGCAAGAAGGCCGTCAATAACAGGGACAGATCTGATGGCGCCCATGCGTCCCCATCGATCTGAGACGGCGTTGTCGATGCCGAGCACACGCCCTTCGAATGCGGCCTCCACTTCCCGCAACCAGCGTTCGAGCGCCGCGGCCTTGCCTGCGTCTCGGGCGCGCGCGAGTTCAACGCCTTTCCGGATTTCGCCGAGAACGAGCGTGCTCAGAAAAAGCTCCTCGTCAGCGATCGAAGCATACCACGCGGACACGTGCGCATCGCAGCGCGCGCCCTTGCGGACTTCCGAAATAATGTTGGTGTCGATCAGGTAGCTCACAGATCAACATCCCGGCCAAGATCGCGGCTGCGGTCAAGGT
>DASQSO010000134.1:0-2243 GCA_035642335.1 Caulobacteraceae bacterium | reverse complement strand
AAGGAGCGGTCCAGCTTTATCCAGCCGTTCCCAAAGCCGCGCTTGGCGTTTCGGCTGCGAGGCGTACCCTGGCCGCTCTTTGCGCCATTCGGAGCCCTCCCATGGACGGGTTGCACTTTATCTATTTCGCCGACCCCATGTGCTCATGGTGCTGGGGTTTCTCGCCGGCGGTCCAGGCGCTGCGTGAGCGCACAGCGGGGGTGCTGCCCATGCGCCTGGTCATGGGCGGCTTGCGGCCCGGCACGACCGGCCCCATGCCCGAGGACGCCCGGCGTAATCTGGTCGGCCATTGGCAAGAGATCCACGAGCTGACCGGCCAGCCGTTCGGCGACGGCCTGATCGGCCAGGAGGGTTTCATCTACGACACCGATCCGGCGGCGCGGGCGGTCGTGCAGATCCGCCGCGGTGGCGAGGAGATCGCCCTCGACTTCCTGGCGCGGGTCCAACACGCCTTCTATGCCGAGAACCGCGACGTGACCCGGTACTCGGTGCTCGGCGAGCTGGCCGCCGAGTTCGGCCAGGACGCCGACGCCTTTGTCGCCGGGCTCGACGACGAGGCGCTGAAGAACGAGACTTGGCGCGACTACGCCATCTCCCAGCGGGCCGGCGTCACAGGCTTCCCGACCCTGATCGTCGGGCCGAACGCCGACAAGACCTATGCGGTGGTCAATCGTGGCTATCAGGACACCGAGGCCGTGCTGACCGGCGTCGAGCACTGGCTGGCGGGGGTCCGCGCCGCCGCCGAGTGAAGGACGAGACCGATCTTGGGGGCTTGCGCGCCGGCCGCGCGCCCGCGATGAAAGGGCCATGGTCGCAGCCACCGTTCTCGACGCCATCGGCGATACGCCGCTGATCCGCCTGCGCCGCGCCAGCGAGGCGACCGGCTGCGAGATCCTCGGCAAGGCCGAGTTCCTCAATCCCGGCCAGTCGGTCAAGGACCGCGCCGCCCTCTTCATCATCCGCGACGCCGAGCGTCGGGGCCTGCTCAAGCCCGGCGGCCGCATCGTCGAGGGCACCGCCGGCAATACCGGCATCGGCCTGGCCATGGTCGCCGGCGCGTTGGGCTATCGCACCACCATTGTCATCCCGCGCACCCAAAGCCAGGAGAAGAAGGACGCTATCGCCCTGATGGGCGCCGAGCTGGTCGAAGTGGACGCCGCGCCCTATTCCAACCCCAACAACTACGTGCGCTATTCCGGCCGCCTGGCCGAGGAACTGGCGGCGAAGGAGCCGGCCGGGGTCATCTGGGCCAACCAGTTCGACAATATCGCCAACCGCCAGGCCCATATCGAGGGCACCGGTCCGGAAATCTGGGCCCAGACCGGCGGCAAGATCGACGGCTTCATCTGCGCGGTCGGCACCGGTGGCACGCTGGCGGGCATCGCCGTGGCGCTGCGCGACAAGAAGCCTGACGTCGCCATCGGCCTGGCCGATCCGGGCGGCGCGTCACTCTACGACTACTACGCCCACGGCGAGTTGAAGGCCGAGGGAACCTCGATCAGCGAAGGCATCGGCCAGAGCCGCATCACCGCCAACCTCGAGGGGTTGAAGGTCGACTATCCCTATCGCGTCAGCGACGAGGAGATGATGCACGCCATCTTCGACCTCGGCGAGCACGAGGGCATGGTCTTGGGCGGCTCGACAGGCATCAATGTCGCCGGCGCGGTGAAGCTGGCGCGCGATCTCGGACCAGGGAACACCATCGTGACCATCCTCTGCGACTACGGCTCGCGCTATCAGAGCAAGCTGTTCAATCCGGAATTCCTGAAGGAGCGCGGCCTGCCAACGCCGCCCTGGCTATGAGCCTGCCTGGCGATGATCCCATGGTCTCGACCGCCTGGCTGGCCGAGCGGCTCGGCGGCCCCGGACTGGTGGTCGTCGACGCCACCTGGTTCATGCCCGGAACCCCGCGCGACGCCAGAGCCGAGCATGCCGAGCGGCACGTCCCCGGCGCGGTCTTCTTCGACATCGACGAGATCTCCGACCACACCAATCGGCTGCCCCACATGCTGCCGGAGCCGGCGGATTTCGCCACCCACGCGCGCCGGCTGGGCGTCGAGCCGGACTCCGACGTGGTGGTCTATGACGCCCTGGGCCTGTTCTCCGCCCCGCGCGTCTGGTGGAGCTTCCGCGCCATGGGTCACGCGGCCGTCGGCGTGCTGAACGGCGGCCTGCCGAAATGGATCGCCGAGGGCCACCCCGTCGAACGGGGCTGGCCGCAGAACCCGCACGGCCAGTTCAAG
>DASQSO010000133.1:0-4084 GCA_035642335.1 Caulobacteraceae bacterium | reverse complement strand
GATATCCTTGTCGAAGCGGAAATCGGCGAACTCGCGGATCACCGCCTCGCTGCCGGCCTCGGCTGTCTCCATCTGATAGAGGGCTTGGACGGCCGCCAACCTAGCGATGGAGCGCGCACGATGCGCCGCCGGTTTGCGCGTCACCGGCCCGGCGCCGTCATCTGGCCCGTTCCGGGGCCGTCTCGTCGCTCAGACCTTCCTCGCCCAGGAAACGGGCGAAGTCATCGGTCTGGCGAAAGTCGCGGTAGACCGAGGCGTAGCGGACATAGGCGACCTCATCCAAATCCTTCAGCGCCCGCATCACCAGTTCGCCGACGACGCTGGACGGCAACTCGGTCTCGCCCATGCTCTCCAGCCTGCGCACGATGCCGGAGACCATGCGTTCGAGCTGTTCGGGGTCGATGGGGCGTTTGCGGATGGCGACCGAGATGGAGCGGACCAGTTTCTCGCGATCGAAGGGCGCGCGGCGCCCAGAGCGCTTCAGGATAGTCAGTTCACGCAGCTGCACCCGCTCGAAGGTGGTGAAGCGAGTGTCGCACTGCGGGCAGGAGCGGCGGCGGCGAATGACGGTGTCATCCTCGGTGGGACGCGAGTCCTTCACCTGGCTGTCGGCATGTCCGCAGAATGGGCAACGCATGATGTAGCCCTCCCGCGGCTGGCATTACGCTGTCAGTTGTAGATCGGGAAGCGCGCCGTCAAGGCCAGGACTTCTTCACGCACCTTTGCCTCGGTGGCGGAGTTGTCCTTCCGGTCGCGTTTGAGGCCGTCGGCGACCTCGCCGATCCACTGACCGATGCGGCGAAACTCGGCCTGACCGAAGCCGCGGGTGGTGCCGGCCGGGGTGCCGACGCGCACGCCGGACGAGATGGCGGGCGGCCTAGGATCGAAGGGGATGGTCGAACGGCTGCAGGTGATGTTGGCGTGCTCGAGGCTGATCTCGGCGGCGCGGCCCGAGACCTTCTTCGGCGTGAAATCAACCACCATCAAGTGGCTGTCGGTGCCGCCGGAGACGACGTTCAGACCCGACGACATCACCGAATCGGCCAGGGCGCGCGCGTTGTCGATCACCTGCTGGGCATAGATTTTGAACTCGGGCCGCAGCGCCTCGCCAAAAGCCACCGCCTTGGCGGCGATCACGTGCATCAATGGGCCGCCCTGCATGCCGGGGAAGACGGCGGCGTCGATCTTCTTGGCGAGTTCCTCGTCGTTGGTCAGGATCATGCCGCCGCGTGGGCCGCGCAGGGTCTTGTGGGTGGTGGTGGTGACCACGTGAGCGTGGCCAAGCGGGCTCGGAAAGACCCCGGCGGCGACCAGGCCGGCGAAATGGGCCATGTCGACCATCAGGTAGGCGCCGACGCTGTCGGCCACCTCGCGGAACTTGGCGAAGTCGATGGTGCGGCTATAGGCCGAGCCGCCGGCGATGATCAGCTTGGGCCGGCATTCCAGCGCGATCTCGGCCAGGCTGTCATAGTCGATGACCTGGTCCTGCTTGCGCACGGTATAGGCCACCGGCTTGAACCACATGCCCGATTGGTTGACCTCCTTGCCGTGAGTCAGGTGCCCGCCGGCGTTCAGGTCCATGCCCATGAAGGTGTCGCCGGGCTGCATCAGCGCCATGAACACCGCCTGATTGGCCTGGGAGCCCGAGTGCGGCTGCACATTGGCGAAGCCGCAGCCGAACAGCTCCTTGGCGCGGTCGATGGCAAGCGTCTCGGCGATATCCACCCATTCACAGCCGCCGTAATAGCGCCGCCCGATATAGCCCTCGGCGTACTTGTTGGTCAGGATCGAACCCTGCGCCTCCAGAACCGCGCGCGAGACGATGTTCTCCGAGGCGATCAGCTCGATCTGATGCTGCTGGCGGCCCAGTTCGCCGCGAATCGCCGCGAATATCTCGGGATCGGCTTCGCTCAGCGACGCCGTGAAGAAGGTAGACGTAAGGGTGGTCACGAGGGCGGCGGGCCTTTCATCGGCGGGGAGGCTGATCTCGGGCCCTCTGTTTACTCGCCCGGTCGGAATGCGCAAAGCGCGCCAGGAACTTCCAATCCCTTTCGTGCGTTGGCCTGCGACAGCGCGCCTCGTTTTCGCCCAAGGTCGGGCCGAGGTTTGGCCGGCGCGCAGTCAAGACGGAGACGAAGCTCGCATGGCGTCCGAATCCCAGGTCCTTGAGGCTCCCACAGACGATGTTCTCAGGTGGAGCGCGGAGATCGTCGCGGCCTATGTCGCGCAAAACAACCTGCCCACCGCCGGGGTCGCGGCGTTGATCCGGTCGGTGCACGGCGCGCTCTCGAACATAGGCGAGGCGCCGGAGCCGGAACGGCGCAAACCGGCCGTGCCGATCGCGCGCTCGGTGCAGCACGATTTCATCGTCTGCCTTGAGGACGGCAAGAAGCTGAAGATGCTGAAGCGCTACCTGCGCTCGCACTACGGCCTCAGCCCGGAGGATTATCGGCGCAGATGGGGCCTGCCGCCCGACTATCCGATGGTGGCGCCGGTCTACGCCGCGCGCCGTTCGGATTTCGCCAAGAAGATCGGCCTGGGCCGCGGCGTCAGGCGAGGCCAGCAGTAAGGTTGACCGTGTCGGCGCATCCTCTGTAAGCGCCTTGGGATCATGGTGATCCCGACGACGCTCCATCAGCTGTACGACGCCGAGGGCGGTTGATCGAATGCAGGTCGGCGACTGGTCTAACCCTCCCAGGAGGCTATCTCGTTCAGATGGCGTTTGCGCTCGCGGCGCAGCCACCAATTGCCCGCGATGCCCAGAATTCCCAGCCCGCCCGAGAGGTTGAGCGGCATGTCGATCACGAAACTGATCACACCCGGCGCCAACAAGGCGGCGCTAGCGATCCAGAAGATGACCCGTCGCCCGGTCTGCGAACGCCGCCAGTGGGCGAAGTCCGGCGGGCCGGACTGCGGATCGGACTTCAGCGACCTGCGAAATGCCTCCGCCTCTGCGCTCAAGGCCTTCGCGTCCGACGGCTCGGATGCCTTGCCGAGCCCTTGAGTCGGCCCGGCGTCGCGCGGCGTGGGAGGGCACGCAGCCGGCCTGCGGCCAAAGGTCGTCGGTTCGGGCACTTAACCCCCTCGCCTGTTCGCTTCTGTAGTCCTAGCGAACCAGCCTTAGCGGCCCGTAAAGCCGGGCCAAGGCGGCGGGATATGCTTGAGGCGACTTAAGCCGCGTAGCCGCCCAGGCGCTTGACATTGCAACGCGACCATAGCGCGTCTAGCGCCTCGACCAGATCGTCCATCATCTCGTCGGTGTGGAACGGCGTCGGGGTGAAGCGCAGCCGCTCCGTGCCGCGCGGCACGGTCGGATAGTTGATCGGCTGCACGTAGATGTGGTGATCGGCCAGTAGCATGTCGGAGATCAGCTTGCAGTGCACAGGATCGCCGACCAGCACCGGCACGATGTGGCTGACCGACGGCATCACGGGCAGGCCGACTTCCTTGAAGCGGCGCTTCAGGGTCTCGGCGCGTTCCTGGTGGCGGATGCGCACCTCGTTGTGCTCCGTGAGCCAGCGAACGCTGGCCAGCGCCCCGGCGGTCAGAGCCGGTGGCAGCGAGGTGGTGAAGATGAAGCCGTCGGCATAGGAGCGGATGGTGTCGACCAGGACGGCATCGCCGGCGATATAGCCGCCCATGACCCCGAACGCCTTGCCGAGCGTGCCCTCAATGATGTCGATCTGGTCGAGCACGCCGTCGCGCTCGGCGACGCCGCCGCCGCGGACGCCATAGAGGCCGACCGCGTGGACTTCGTCCAAATAGGTCAGGGCGTTGTACTTCTCGGCCAGAGCGACGGCGCCCGCCAGGTCGCCGATGTCGCCGTCCATGGAATAGACGCTCTCGAACGCGATCAGCTTCGGCGCATCGATCGGCGCGTCCATCAGCATCGATTCCAGGTGCTGAAGATCGTTGTGACGGAAGATGTGCCGCTCGGCGCCGCCGTGGCGGATGCCGGCGATCATCGACGCGTGGTTCAGGGCGTCGGAATAGACGATCAGGCCGGGCAACACCTTGGCCAAGGTAGCCAGCGCCGCCTCGTTGGCGACATAGCCGGAGGTCATCAGAAGCGCCGCTTCCTTGC
>DASQSO010000132.1:0-2881 GCA_035642335.1 Caulobacteraceae bacterium | reverse complement strand
CAAGGGGTCCTCGTCGTCCACGTTCGCCGAAACATCGGGCGCGGCGAAGTTGAACGGCGCATCGCCCCCGAGCAGGCCCAGGGTCTTCATCTCCTGGGCGCCGGGCAGGTCGGTCAGGCTGGCCAGGCCGTAGTGCTCGAGGAAGCCGTCGGTGGTGGCGAAGGTGATCGGCCGGCCGGGCGTGCGGCGGCGGCCGCGCATGCGCACCAGGCCGATCTCCAGCAAAAGGTCCAGGGTGCCGCGGCTGGCCTGGACGCCGCGGATGGCCTCGATCTCGGCGCGGGTGGCGGGCTGGTGATAGGCGATGATCGCCAGGGTTTCCTGGGCGGCCTTGGAGAGCCGTCTGGGCTCCCGGCGCTCCTCGGTCATCAGGAAGGCAAGGTCGGCGGCGGTCTGCAGCCGCCAGCGGTCGGCGACGCAGACCAGGTTCACCCCGCGCTCGGCGTAGCGCGCCTTCAGCGCCATCAGGGCGCGGCCGACATCGGCGCCTTCGGGCAGGCGGCGGGCAAGGTCGGCCGCGCTCAGGGGCTCGGCGGCCGCGAACAGCAGGGCCTCGATGCGGCGTTCGGTCTCGTTCATGTCGCTCATCCTCCTATGCTCCCGAAGGAGCTTCGGAGGACAAGTCCTCGAATATCGTTCGTCCACCGAAGCCTCGGCGAAGGTGGATGGCGAAGCGGGATCATTCGGCCGCCTCAAGGCGCAGGCACGCACGCAGATAGAGGTCGGCGAACTGCTCCAGCTGGCGCGCTTCCAGCTCGCCCTCGCGGACCAGTTCGAGGCCGGCGGCCAGGGTCGAGGCGAGATAGGAGGCGCGGGTCGGCCCGTCGTCCTCGGCCAGGCCGGCGAATGGCGCGACGGCGGTCAGCGCGGTCCAGGCGCGCAGTTCGGGAAGCTTGCCGCGCAGGCGGTTGCGCGCGTCCTCGAGGGGGTAGGCCTTGGGCGGGGCGGGGCGGTATTGATGGTCGGTCCGGCGCATCCGCTGGGCCACATAGGCCTGGATCAGGCCATAGAGATCGCCCTCGAACCGGCTTGAGGCGGTGATCCGCACCGCTTGCGGATCGCCGCGCGGGAAGACGTCGCGCCGCAGCAGCGCACGCCCCTGCAAGGTCTCGGCCGCCTCGCGCAGCGCATCCAGCCGCGCCAGGCGGATGGCGAGGTCCTGGGCCAGCTCCTCGGCCGGCCGCTCGCCGTCGTCGCGGAGCCTGAGGCTAGGCAACAGCAGGCGCGACTTCAGGTAGGCGAGCCAGGCGGCCATCACCAGATAGTCGGCGGCGAGGATGAAGTTGGCCTGCTGGGCGGTGGCGATGAAGGCCAGGTACTGGTCGGCCAGGGCGGCGATGGACAGCTGCAGCAGATCGACCTTCTGCGCCCGCGCCAGGCTCAGAAGGATGTGCAGCGGCCCCTCATAGCCGTCCAGGTCGATGACCAGGGCCGCGCCCTCCTCGACCGCCAGTTCGGCGGCGGCGAAGTCGAGCATGGGCTGTTCGGTCAGGCTCATGCCGCCCAGCGCCCTTCGAACGCCGCCTCGAAACGGGCGCGGGCCTCTACGGCGTCGAACGGCTCGGGCGCCGACACGATACGGGCGAGCGCGGCGTCGGCCCTCGCCTCGGCCGCGCCGCCGAGCGCGACCGAGCCTTCGACCACCGCCCGCATCTCGCCCATGTCGCCATTGCAGTGCAGGGCCACGTCGCAACCCGCCGCCAGCGAGGCGCGCGCCAACTCGCTCAGATCGCCCGACAGCGCCTTCATCGACAGGTCGTCGCTCATCAGGAGCCCCCGGAAACCGATCCTACCACGGATGATCTCGTCGATGACCAGGCGCGAGGTGGTGGCGGGCCGATCCGCGTCGACGGCGGTGTAGACGACGTGGGCGGTCATCGCCATCGGCATGTCGGCGAGCGCCTGAAACGGCGCGAAATCCGTTGCTTCCAGCTCGGCCAGCGACGCCCCGACCACCGGCAACGCATGGTGGCTGTCGGCGCCGGCGCGGCCGTGGCCGGGAATGTGCTTGATCACCGGCAGGACGCGGCCGGACATCAGGCCCTCGGCGGCGGCGCGCCCCAGGTCGGCGACCTCGTCCGGCGTCGCGGCATAGGCGCGGTCGCCGATCACGTCGTGGGCGCCGGCGGCGGGAACGTCCAGGACCGGCAAGCAGTCGACATTGATCCCGACCGCGGTCAGGTCATGGGCGATCAACCGCGCGCCCAGTCGCGCCGTCTCGCGCCGGAGCGATGGGTCGAGCTGGCCATAGGCGCGGCCCGGCGGATAGATCGGCCAGTGCGGCGGCCCCAGCCGCTGCACCCGGCCGCCCTCCTGGTCGATCAGCACCGGCGCGTCGGGACGGTCGACCGAGGCGCGCAGGGCTTCGGTGAGCGCCCGCACCTGGTCAGGACTCTCGACGTTGCGCCTGAACAGGATGAAGCCCCAGGGCCGGGTCTCCCGGAAAAACGCCTGCTCCGCCTCCGAAAGCCGGGGCCCCGCGCAACCCAGAATACAGGCCGTCGTCATCTTTCGCCTATTTCACGAAGCAGGGCTTGCCCGCGGCTCTCAGCGACGCACAGAAGGCGACGGCGTCGGCGTGGCTGGCGAACCCGCCGACGAAGGCGCGGGTGAAGGTCTTGCCGCCCCTGCTGGCGGTCTCGAACGACCGGCTCTTGCCGGCCGCGCCGGGGACGGCATGGACGGCGTCGCTCCAGCCCTTTTCCGCCAGCGCCTGGGACGAGAAAGCGCCGATCTGCACTGTCGTACCGCCGCCGGCGGCCGGCTTGGCGGGCTTGGCTGACGAAGCGGCCTGAACCGGCGCCGGATTGGTCGCGGCCGGGGCGGGTCTCGGCGCCTTGACCACAGCCGGAGCCGGCGCGATCGGGGCCGGCCGCGGTTT
>DASQSO010000131.1:0-11960 GCA_035642335.1 Caulobacteraceae bacterium | reverse complement strand
CGCGGCGCAGACCCTGCTCCGCCGTCTCGTCCGGCTCCAATCCGCCGCCCGGCGCGATCCAGAAGCGATCGCCGTCCGGCGCGTGGATGCGGATCAGCAGCACGTGCTGGTCCGGCGTCAGAATAAGCGCGCGGACGGCTTTGCGATGCACCAGCACGGCGCGCTCCCTCAGATGTCCGCGTAGACCTTGCGCTCGCCCTTGAAGCCAGGGTGGGTGACCGCGCCGAGGTGGGCCGGCCCCACGCTCTGCGCGAACTTCCACAAGGCGCCCGAACCATAGTCGCTCTGGCGCGGCTCCCAGTATTGCCGGCGCTGGTCAAGGATGATCGGGTCCACCTCAAGCTCGATCGTTCCCGCGTCGGCGTCGATGGCGATGATGTCGCCGTTTTCGATCAGAGCGATCGGACCGCCGTCCTGGGCTTCCGGGCCGACATGGCCGACGCACAGGCCGCGCGTGCCGCCGGAGAAGCGGCCATCGGTGATCAGCGCCACCTTGTCGCCCCGGCCCTGGCCCGACAGGGCCGCGGTGGTCGACAGCATCTCGCGCATGCCCGGCCCTCCCTTCGGCCCCTCATAGCGGATGACCAGCACCTCGCCGTCCTGGTAGTCGCCGGCCTCGACGGCGGCGAAACAGGCTTCTTCGCCGTCGAACACCCGCGCCGGGCCGCGATGGGCGCGGTGCGAGGTCATGCCGGCCACCTTGACGATGGCGCCGTGCGGGGCGAGCGAGCCCCACAGTCCCACAACGCCCCCTGTCGGAGACAAAGGATTGGACACCGGGCGGATGACCACCTGGTCGTCGCGCCATTTCACATCGGCCAGGTTCTCGGCGATGGTCCTGCCGGTCACGGTCATGCAGTCGCCATGGATATAGCCGCCTTCCAGCAGGGTCTTCAGCAGCACCGGCATGCCGCCGGCCTCGCCCATGTCCTTGGCCACGAAACGGCCGCCTGGCTTCAGGTCGGCCAGATAGGGCGTGCGTCTGAATATCTCGGCCACGTCGCGCAAGGTGAACTCGACCCCGCACTCGTGCGCCATGGCCGGCAGGTGCAGGCCGCCATTGGTCGAGCCGCCGGTGGCGGCCACCACCACGGCGGCGTTCTCGAAGGCCTTGCGGGTGCAGATGTCGCGTGGGCGGATGTTGCGTTCGATCAATTGCACCACCGCCTCGCCCGAGGCGCGCGCGTACTGGTCGCGGCTCTCGTAGGGCGCCGGCAGCGCCGCCGAGAGCGGCAGGGCCAGGCCGATGGCCTCGGAGACGCAGGCCATGGTGTTGGCGGTGAACTGGCCGCCGCAGGCGCCCTCGCCCGGGCAGGCGTGACGCTCCAGGTCGCAAAGGTCGTCCAGGCTCATCCGGCCGGCCGAATGCATGCCGACGCCCTCGAAGACGTCGACCACCGTCACGTCGCGGTCCTGCCAGCGCCCCGGCAAGATCGAGCCGCCATAGAGAAAGACCGAGGGCACGTTCAGCCTGAGCATGGCCATCATCATGCCGGGCAGGCTCTTGTCGCAGCCGGCGACGCCGACCAGGGCGTCATAGCCGTGGCCGCGGATGGTCAGTTCGACCGAGTCGGCGATCACCTCGCGGCTGACCGGCGAGGACTTCATCCCCTCGTGGCCCATGGCGATGCCGTCGGTGACGGTGATGGTGCAGAACTCGCGCGGCGTGGCGCCGGCGGCCTTGACGCCTTCGCTGACCGCATGGGCCTGGCGCATCAGGGCGGTGTTGCAGGGCGCCGCCTCGTTCCAGCACGAGGCTACCCCCACGAAGGGCTGGGCGATCTCGCGGCTGCCGAGGCCCATGGCGTAATAGTAGGACCGGTGCGGCGCGCGGCTCGGCCCCTCGGTCACATGCCGGCTCGGCAGTCTGGACTTGTCCCAGCTTCCGTCGGGTTTTCTGGTCATGGCGGGCTCACTCGAAATGAGGCGCCCTCCCTAGCGGAGGCTGAGCCGCTCGCCTAGACAGCGAACGACCAAACGGAGAGCGTCGATGAACCTCGAGGCCGTGCCCATCGGCGCCAATCCGCCGCACGAGGTGAACGTGGTGATAGAGGTGCCGATCGGCGGCGAGCCGATCAAGTACGAGATGCACAAGGCCTCGGGCGCGCTGATGGTCGACCGTTTCCTCTATACGGCCATGCGCTATCCGGGGAATTACGGCTTCATCCCCCACACCCTGTCCGAAGACGGCGATCCCTGCGATGTGATCGTCGCCAACACCCGCGCCATCGCGCCGGGCGCGATCATCAGCTGCCGCGTCGTCGGGGTGATGATGATGCGGGACGAGGCCGGCGGCGACGAAAAGCTGATCGGCGTGCCGGCGCCCAAGCTCACCCAGCGCTACGACCACATCCAGAACTACACCGACCTGCCGGAGATCACCGTCAAGCAGATCGAGCACTTTTTCATGCACTACAAGGACCTGGAGCCCGGAAAGTGGGTGAAGATCAGCCGCTGGGGCGACGCCGACGAGGCCATGGCCATGATCACCGCCGGGATCGAGCGGGCGAAGGCGGCGGGCTAGCGCGCATTGGGGCCGCGCGCCTTCCTATCGTTCGCCCTTGCCGCTAGACACGAACCGAAACGGGAGGAGGAACCCGAAGATGAGCGCGGAACCGACGGCGCGCGAGACCGGGGCGCTGGCGCGGGCGGCGACCGGGGCGGACGCCGAGCCCCTGTCGCGGATGCTGGGCCGGGCCTTTTTCGACGACCCGATGATCTGCTTCCTGTTGCGGGACGAGGCGACGCGCCAGGCCAAGATGCCGCGGCTGTTCAAGGTGTTGTTCAAGCTCGGCCTGCCCCATGGCGCCTGCGACGTCACCAGCGGCTATGAGGCCGCGGCGCTCTGGCGACCGCCGGGCAAGTGGGAAATCCCCTGGTGGCAGTACATCACCAACGGCGTTGAATTCCTGGGCCTTTTCGGCGTTGGCGGCGCGGCGCACGTCGCCGGCGTGATGGACATCGTCGAAAAACGCCATCCGCATGAGCCGCACTGGTACCTGCAGGTGCTCGGGACCGATCCGGCCAAACAGGGCAAGGGGTTCGGCGGGGTGGCCATCCGCCGCCAGCTGGCCAATGCCGACGCCCAGGGCCTGCCGGCCTATCTGGAATCCAGCAAGGAGACCAACATCCCGATCTATTCGAGCTTTGGCTTCGAGGTGACCGGCGAGATCAAGCTGCCGGATGGGCCAACCCTCTGGCCCATGTGGCGCAAGGCCAAAACCGCGGCTTAGCCCGTTCCAGGAGTTCACGAATATGGCCGCGACGTCTGACGAGCCCACTCGAGCGCCCTATGGAACCTGGGCCTCGCCGATTTCCGCCAAGAGCCTGGCCAAGGGCGCCATCGGCATCTCCGACCTGCGCACCGCGGGCGGGCGTTTGTTCTGGCTGGAGAACCGGCCGGACCAGGCCGGGCGGATGGTGGTCATGACCGGCGACGCCTCCGCCGCACGGGAACTCACGCCGGCGGGCTTCAGCGTCCGCACCCGCGTGCACGAATATGGCGGCGCGTCCTATGTGGTCGTCGGCGAAACCCTCTATTTCTCGAACTTCACCGACCAGCGCCTCTACGCCCAGCGGCCCGGCGAAGCGCCTGTCGCGCTGACACCTCAGGGCTATCGCTACGCCGACGCGGTTGCCGCGCCCGGCGGCGGCTTGATCGCCGTCCGCGAAGACCACACCGACCCGGCCGATGTGCAAAACGCCATTGTCCGGCTTTCGGGGAAGGAAGGCGACGCGGGGCAGGTGCTGTTCGGCGGCAGCGATTTCGCGGCCTATCCGCGCGTCAGCCCGGACGGAAAACGCCTCGCCTGGATGGCCTGGGACCATCCGAACATGCCGTGGGACGACACGCGCCTCCATGTGGCGGCGTTCGGCGCCGTCGGGATCACCCGCGAGGAGGTCATCGCCGGCGGCGGCGCGGAATCGGCGATGGAGCCGAAATGGGGCGCGGACGGGGCCCTTTATTTCATGTCGGACCGTACTGGGTTCTGGAACCTCTATGTCCGGCGCGGCATGGAAACCCTGCCGATCCTGCCCAAGGACGCGGAGTTCGCCGGCCCGCTCTGGGGGCTGGGCCAGTCCAACTATGTGGTGATGGACGACGGCCGCATCGTCGCCACCTACGGCGACGCCGATGGCGCCCATCTCATCGCGATCGATCCGCACGGCGTCGTCCGCGAGATCGCCCTGCCCTTCAATGTGATCGGCGCCCTGCACCGGCTGGACGAGCGCACCCTGGTCATGGCGGCGGCTTCGGGGGTGCAGACCGGCGCGGTGGTGAGCGTCGATCTGGAGACCGGCGCCGCGACCGTCGTCCGCCGCCCCTCCCCGACCGCGATCGAGCCGCGCTACATCGCGCTGGCCGAGGCCATCAGCTTCCCCAGCGCCGGCGGCCTGGACGTGCACGCGCTGTTCTACGCGCCGGCCAACCGCGATTTCACCGCGCCGGCGGGCGAAAAGCCGCCGCTGATCGTCCAGGTGCACGGCGGGCCGACCGGCAAGGCCTCGTCGTCGCTCAGCCTCGCCAACCAGTTCTGGACCAGCCGCGGCTTCGCCATCGTCGACGTCGATTACGGCGGCTCGTCCGGCTATGGCCGCGCCTACCGCCAGCGGCTGAACGGCAATTGGGGCATTGTCGACGTCGAGGACGTCATCGCCGCGGTCAAGTTCCTGGCCGGCGAGGGCCGGGTCGACCCTAACCGAGTGGCGATCCACGGCGGCTCGGCCGGCGGCTTCACCGTGCTCGCGGCGCTGTCGCAAAGCGACGTCTTCAAGGCCGGGGCGAGCTTCTACGGCGTCGCCGATCTGGGCGCCCTGGCGCGCGACACCCACAAGTTCGAGAGCCGCTACCTGGACAATCTGGTCGGGCCATATCCCGAGGCCAAGGCGGTCTATGACCAGCGCTCGCCATTGAACCATCTGGACGGCTTCCGCAGCCCCCTGATCATCTTCCAGGGCTCGGAGGACCCCATCGTGCCGCCCAACCAGGCGCACATGATCCTGGAGGCGCTGCGCCAGCGCCAGCAGCCGGTGGCCTATATGGAGTTCGCCGGCGAGAGCCACGGTTTCCGCCGGGCCGAGACCCTGATCGCCTCGAAGGAGGCCGAGCTCTATTTCTACGGCCGGGTCTTCCACTTCACCCCGGCCGACGAACTGCCGGAGGTGGCGATCGAGAACCTGCCGAAACCCTAACCGCCCGCCGCCTGCTCGATCGCCAGGGCTAGGTCCAGCGCCCGGGCGGCTTCTTCGCCGGTGACCGCCGGACGGGCCGTCTCGCCGCGCACGGCGTCCAAGAAGGCCTGCAAGGACGCGCCCAGCTGATCCTTGCCCGCCGGCGTATCGGCGAAGCCTGAGTCCAGCCGATAGGGGGTGGTGTTGCTGAATTCGCCGGTGAGAAAGTCGATCTCCACCTCGCCCGAGCCATAGACCAGCCGCATCCGTCGTTCACGGGCCTCGGCGATGCGCGAGGCTTCGAGAATGACCGTCGAGCCGTCGCTCAAGGTGACGTCGGCGCGCACCTCGTCGAGCAAGGGGCCGTGGGTGGTGCGAGCCTCTGCCTCCACCGCCAAAGGCTCGGCCGGATTCAGCGCCAGGGCCAGGTCGATGTCGTGGATCATCAGGTCGAGCACGCAGGAGACATCGGGGTTGCGTGAGCTCCAAGGCCCTTTGCGCACCGCGAACATCGCCGCCGGCGGCTCGGGGACGTCCAAGAGGCCCATGGCGGCGAACCTCACCCGCTCCAGGTGGCCGCAGGCGAGCACGGGGCCGCCCCGCGCCGCCGCGATCAGCCGGTCGGCGTCCTCGAGCGATGTGGCGAGCGGCTTTTCGACATAGACCGAACGGCCGGCCCGCAAAGCCGCCAGCGCCTGTTCGGCATGGACGGTGGCCGGCGAGGCGATGCTGACCACGTCGCTCAGGGCCAGCAGCGCCGCCAGGTCGTCGACCGCGGCGACCCCCAGTTCCCGGGCCAGCACCTTCGCCCGCTCCATGTCGGGATCGAACACCGCCGCCAGTTCGACATCGGCGAGAGCAACGTACTTGTGGGCGTGATAGCCGCCGAACACGCCGGCGCCGACGACGCCCGCCCTTAAGACTCGACTCAAAGACGTGACCCTTTCGCGATGATCGGCGAACCTCTGTCCGGGCGAACTCAATTTGTCCATGGCCGATGACGCGGCCGGAGGCTTGGTCTAAACGGTCGTTTGATTTCCATAACAACCCATAGGGACATCCGACCATGTCGATCAGCTCACGCGAGGTTCGCCTGAAGTCGCGGCCGCAAGGCGTACCCACCCATGAGAATTTCGAGATCACCACCGTCCATGTGCCCGATCCGGGGCCGGGCGAGGTGCAGGTGAAGAACCTCTGGATGACGGTCGACCCTTACATGCGCGGCCGCATGAACGACGTGAAAAGCTACAGCCCGCCCTTCCAGCTCGGCGAAGTGATGCAGGGCGGCGCGGTAGGCGAGGTGGTCGCCTCCAACGACCCGAATTTCGCGCCCGGCGACCTGGTTTCGACCTTTTTCGGCTGGCGCGAGGCGTTCAACGCGCCGGGCGCGGCGCTGCAGAAGCTCGACACCCACGGCCTGCCGCCGCAGGCCTTTCTTGGCGCGGCCGGCATGCCGGGCCTGACCGCCTATGTCGGCCTGCTGAAGATCGCGGCGCTGAAGGACGGCGACGTGGTCTTCGTCTCCGCCGCGGCCGGCGCGGTCGGCCAGATCGTCTGCCAGATCGCCAAGCTTAAGGGCCACACCGTGATCGGCACGGCCGGCGGCCCTGACAAGATCGCCTACCTGAAGGAGATCGGCGTCGACCACGCCATCGACTACAAGGCCGAGAAAGACCTCGCCGCCGCCCTGCTGCGGGCCGCACCGGACGGCATCGACGTCTATTTCGAAAATGTCGGCGGAACCCATCTGGAAGCGGCGCTGATGGCAGCCAGGCCGTTCGGCCGCTTCGCGCTCTGCGGCATGATCTCGGACTACAACGCCACGGACATGGGCAGCGGCGTCCACGGCCTGACCGCCGCGGTGGGCAAGCAGCTGCGCCTGGAAGGCTTCATCGTCTCCAGCCATTTCGACATGATGCCGGCCTTCGTGCGCGACCTGGCCGGCTGGGCCGCCGAGGGCAAGATCAAGTGGCGCGAGACGGTCGAGGAAGGCATCGAGCGCGCCCCGCACGCCTTCCTGAAACTGTTCAACGGCGAAAACACCGGCAAGATGCTGGTGAAGCTGGGCTAAGCGCCTACGACTTCGCCCCCGCGCTAGCGGGAACTCCGGTTTTTTACCACCAAGGACACCAAGGGGCAGCGCTGACCTTTTCTCTTCTTGGTGTGCTTGGTGTCCTTGGTGGTTCATCTCTCGGCTGCGCCGCGGCGATCGTCTGAGTAGGTCGACCGCCAAGGACGCAAAGTTCGCCAAGCAAGACCAAGTCGGCGTCGACTCTTGGCGTCCTTGGCGAGCTTGGCGGTTAAAGGCCAAAGTTCCCGCTGTCGCGGGGATGAGCGGGACAAAGGAAGCGCTTATGGATTGGACCTCCGGCTATGTGGCCGAGATCGACTACACTTACGGCTATTATCGCGACCTCGCGCCGGGCCTGATCGATTTCAGCCTGCTCAGCAGCGGCCATCTGCCGCCGCGCCGGGCCGGCATGCGCTATCTGGAGCTGGGTTTCGGTCAGGGGATCTCGGCCAGCATCCACGCCGCCGCCTCGCCGGGCGAATACTGGGGCACGGACTTCAACCCGGTGCAGGCCGCCCACGCCCAGGGCCTGGCCCAGGTCGCCGGCGCCGACGCGCGGTTCTTCGACGACAGCTTCGCCGACTTCGCCGCCCGCGATGACCTGCCGGACTTCGACTACATCGTCCTGCACGGCATCTGGAGCTGGGTGTCTGACGAAAACCGTCGGGTGCTGGTCGGCATTTTTCGTGACCGGCTCAAGGTCGGCGGCATCGTCTATTTCAGCTTCAACACCCTGCCCGGCTGGGCGGCGGCCATGCCGCTGCGCCACATGATGTCGATCCACATGGAGGCGGCCGGCACCCATGCCGAGGGCATGGTCAGCCGCATCGACTCCGCCATCGCGTTCGCGAACCGGCTATCCGACGTGGGCGCGCGCTATTTCACCTCGAACCCGACCGCCAAGGACCGGCTCGCCAATATCGCCAGCCAGAATCGGCAATATCTGGCCCACGAGTATTTCAACCGCGATTGGGCGCCGATGTATTTCGCCGAGGCGCACGAATGGCTCGCCGACGCCAAGCTGAAGTTCGCCGCGCCCGCCGTCGCCCTCGACCAGCTGCTGGCCTACAACCTGACGGCGGCTCAGCGCGACGTGCTCGGGGGGATTTCTTACGATGTTCTGCGCGAGACGGTGCGTGACTACATGCTCAACAACCAGTTCCGCCGCGACCTCTATAGCCGCGGCGCCCGGCTCCTGACGCCGCTGGAACGGCTGGACCGGTTCAACGACCTGGCGGTGACGCTGACCGTGGATTCGGCGGACATCCCGTTCGAAGTCGATGCCGGCCTCGGCAAGGTGGGGTTGCGCGAAGACATCTTCGGCCCGGTGATCGAGGCCCTGGCCGCCGGCGACGGGTCGCCGAAGCGCATCGGCGACCTGGCCGAGCAGCCGGCGATCGTGGCGCTGCCGCCGGGAGCGCTGATCGAGGCGATCACCGTGCTGGTCGGCGCCCAGCGGGCGCATCCGGCGCAGAGCCCCGAGGACGTCGAAATCGCCCAGCCCCGCTGCCAGCGGCTGAACGCCCACCTGATCGAGCGCTCACGGGTTTCCGGCGACGTGACCTGGCTGGCCTCGCCGGTCACCGGCGGCGGCGTCGAGGCGAGCCGTTTCGAGCAGATGTTCCTCGCCGCCCGGGCGCGCGGCCTGAAAAAGCCGGAGGACTGGGCCAAGGACGCCTGGAGCATCCTGCAGAAGCAGAACCAGTCGCTGATCAAGGGCGGCCAGATGCTTCAAACCGAAGAAGAAAACCTCGCCGAGCTCAACACCCACTCCAGGGCCTTGGCCGACAAGCGCCTGCCGCTGCTGAAGCGGCTGCGGGTGGTGGCCTGACGCCTATGCCTTCGATGTGAACGGCCGTCGCGTTCCCACCCGCCCCGCGAGCCGCTACAAGCTGCCGTCCCTCGCATTTGGAGCCCTGCGTGGCCCGTCTGTTCAACGCCTATGTCATCGTCGACTGGAGTGCGGCCTCGAAGCCGAACACGGGCGCGGATTCCGTCTGGATCGGGGTCCTGAAGCGCGACGTGCGCTTTCGGCTGGCCTTTGAGGCGTTCAACCCGCCGACCCGCGCCGAGGCGGAAAAGAAGCTGATCGCGGTGCTGGACGACCTGAAAAAACGCGGAGAGCGGACCCTGCTGGGCTTTGACTTTCCGCTGGGTTTTCCGCGCGGTTTCTCCGCCGCGTTGAAGCTGCCGACAGCCGCGCCGCCCTGGCGCGCGGTCTGGGACCAGATCGACCGCATGGTCAAGGACAAGGCCGACAACACCAACAACCGCTTCGGCGTCGCCTCCGAGATCAATCGCCGGCTGACCGGCGGGCCCTTCCCCTTCTGGGGCTGCCCGCCCAAGGACGCCCTGACCACCCTGCAGCCCAAGCGCGCCCGCGACCACACCGCCGAGGACCTGCCCGAATTTCGCCACGCCGAGTTGGCGGCCAAGGGCGCTTCGTCGATCTGGAAGCTCTATTACAACGGCTCGGTCGGCGGCCAGGCCATCCTGGGCATCCCGGTGGTGCGCAGGCTGAAGCTGGCCTATGGCGAGGCGCTACGGGTCTGGCCTTTCGAGACCGGCTTCAAGGCGCTGGACGAGGCGCATCTGGAAGGCGCGGCGATCGTGGTGGCGGAGGTCTATCCCTCACTGGTCAAGGCCCAGCCCGCCGCCGGCGAGGTCAAGGATCTGGCCCAGGTGCGCGCCACCGCCGAGCATTTCGCCCGCCTGGACGAGGCCGGCAAGCTGGGCGCGGCGTTCGGGCCGTCAAAGACCGCCCCCGCCGGCCTGGTGGTCGACGTCGCCACCGAAGAGGGCTGGATCCTAGGCGCCGCCGTTTAGGCCGTGGGCCGCCGCAGCATCCAGAACCGGCCGAGCAGCAGGCCGGCGGAAAGCAGGCTGGAGGCGACCACCGACCAGACGATGCCATCGACGCCCAGGCCGAACGGAATGGCCAGGGCCCAGGCCAGCGGCGACATGACCAGGATGTAGCTGGCGAAATGAGTTCCGCTGGGGACCCAGACGTCGCCACGCGCCCTTAAGGACTGGGCCACGACTACCTGCAGGGCGTCCGGCAGGAAGAACAGGCAGGAGAGCAGCAGCGCCGCCCTGCCCATGACCAGCACGCGCGGGTCGGTGGTGTAGGCCGCCGCGATCTGTCCCGCCAATGGCCAGACCAGCAGCGAGATCGCGATCCCGAAGGCGGCGGTGACCGCGAAACCGACCGCGCCAGCGCGGTTCACACCGCGCGGGTCGCGGGCGCCATAGGCCGTGCCCACCAGCACCGAGGTCGCCGTCGCCAGGCCCAGCGGAACCATGAAGACCAACGAAGCGACGTTCATCACCACGGTGTAGCCGGCGATGGCCAGGGCGCCGATCCAGCCGGCAATGATGTTCATGCCGGCGAACGAGGCCACCTCGAAAAAGCCCGAAGCGCCGGCGCCGTAGCCGATCTTGCGCTGTTCGGCCTCGGCGACCAGGTCGCGCCCCGGCTTGTCCAACACGCCGAGGCCCGGCGCCTCCTTCATGGCCGCGACGTAGGCGAACAAGGCCAGCATCAGGGCCGTTCTGGATCCCAGGGTGGCGCAGGCGCCGCCGATGGCGCCCAGGGCCGGCAGACCGAAAAGGCCGGGCACCAGCACGAGGTCGATGGCCAGATTGACCAGGTTGGCCATCCACATCATCGCCGTGGCCACGCCCGGCTTGCCGAGCGCCTCGAGCCACATGCTGGCGGCCGTGCCGAGACAGAGCGGGCTGAGCGAAAGCGCGAAGACGATCAGCACGCGGCCGGCCCCGTCGGCGAGACCCGGCGCCAGCCCGACATGGTGCAGGAACCAGGGGCCGCCGCCGGCCAGCAAGACAGTCGAGGCCAGTCCGATCTGGCCGGCATAGGTCAGGCCGCGCCGCAACACCGCGCCGGCCAGGTGGCGGCGGCCCTCGCCGATGACCCGCGAGGTCATCACCGGCACGCCGCTGAGCAGGCTGATGGCCACGGTCAGCACCACCGCCGTCGGGGCCCAGCCCAGGGCGTGATAGCCCAGCTGCACCGCCGAATAGCGACCAACCACCACCGTGTCGGTCAGCCCCATGGTCATGATGCCCAGGCGCGACAGCACCACCGGCCCCGCCAGCCGCAAGAGCGCGCTCAAGTCCTGGAAAATGAGGTCGGCCGGCGCTCCCGAACGGGAGACCGTGCTGGCCGCCGGGGCGTCCATTGGGTCGATGCCTTGATGTTAAGGGCGCGGAAACTGACGGGTCGCAGACCGATGCGCAAGCCATGGGACGTCGGAGTGGCCGGTGCCGTGACCTAAGCGCCACTATGAGACTACGCTTCCCACTGGACTATCTCCAATACGTCGCACACTGTGGAACACAACCAAGGGGGATAAAGATGGATTTAGGCGCGCGTCTCACGGAGCTCCAGCAGCGAACGCATCAGCACAGGGAGCTTTTGCTTACCGAAGAAGCGGCAAAAACGGCTCTGGTGATGCCGTTTTTGCAGGCGCTCGGATACGATGTGTTCAACCCCAGCGAAGTCGTACCAGAATTCACCGCGGACGTGGGGACGAAGAAGGGTGAAAAGATTGACTACGCCATTTGTAGCGACGGCAAGGTATCCATCCTAGTGGAGTGCAAGATTTCGTCGTCTGACCTCAATGTTAATCACGCCTCTCAGCTATATAGATATTTTAGTGTGACTGACGCAAGACTGGCTATACTTACTAATGGTGTT
>DASQSO010000130.1:0-6280 GCA_035642335.1 Caulobacteraceae bacterium | reverse complement strand
GGGCCTGAACCTCGGCCTCAAGGACGCCGCCGCCCTGGCTGAGGTGCTGGTCGACGCGGCGCGGCGCGGCGAAGACATCGGCTCGGAGCCGGTGCTGAAGCGCTACGCCGCCTGGCGCCGGTTCGACAACGTCGCCCTGGCGGCGGCCACCGACCTCTTCAACCGCCTGTTCTCCAACGACCACCTGCCCTTGCGCCTCGCCCGCGGCGCCGGCCTGGCTGTCGTCAACCGCGTCGGCCCCGCCCGCCGCTTCTTCATGCGGGAAGCCGGCGGCGCCGTCGGCGACCTCCCCCGGCTGCTGAAGGGCGAGGCGCTCTGAACAGACTTCTCCCCACGGGAGAAGTCTAAAAGTCCCGCGACAGGCCTTCGTGGGCCAGGCGGCGTTCGTAGTCGGCCCACAGCCTCGCCTGGTCGCGGCCCAATCGGTAAAGCTCGTCCCAGCTGTAGAGGCCGGTGTCGTGACCGTCGTCGAAGATCAGGCGGGCGGCGTAGCGGCCGATGGCCTGGACGTCCGCAATCCCCACCCCGCGCTTGCCGGCCACCGCGCGGCCCGGGCCGGCGCCGTGGCCGCGGTCGATGGCGCTGGGGGTCATCACCCGCAAGAATTCCGCCGGCAGGCTGAAGCTCTTGCCATCGTCGAAGCTGATCTCCAGCACCCGGGCGGCGCGGCGCACCTTCAGCTCCAGCGGCCAGGGCCGCGCGACCGCCCCAGTCATTCAAATTCTCTCATTCGCCTTCGCCCAGCGCCCGCGCCTCTTCCGGCAGCATCACCGGCACGCCGTCGCGGACCGGATAGGCCAGCCGGGCCTGTTTGCTGATCAGCTCCTGGGCGGCGCGGTCATAGTCGAGCGGCCCCTTGGTCAGCGGGCAGACCAGCACTTCCAGAAGGCGCGGATCGACCTCGGGCGGCGGCGGAGACTGGGGCAAACGCGACATCCTAATTCAGCAACGGCGGCTCATCCTCGCGCGGACCGGGCGCCGCGTCGATCTCCATCAGCGCGATCAGCGCCTCGCGCCGCTCGGAAAGGCTGGGCGCCTCCAAAAGCGCCTGCTTCTCGCTCGGCGAGAACGGCAGCACCATGGCCAGGCCGTTGACCAGGCTCTCGGCGGCGGCGGACTTGGGCGATTCCCAGTCCTCCATGGCCAGGCCCCGCCGGTCCAGATAGGCCTTCAGCGCCGCCAGGAAGCGCAGCCGGTCGAAGCCGTCGTCGTCGGCCATCGGCCGCAAATCGCCGCCGAACGGAGCGAAATCGGCCCGCACCTGCCGATAGGGGCTCCGCACGCTCAGCTCCTCGGCCACGGTAAATCGGCAAAGCCCGGTCAGGGTGATCAGGTAGCGCTCGTCCACCGTCTCGGAAAAACTGGTCAGCCGGCCGACGCAGCCGACCCGGGCGAGGTTCGGCCCGAAGGCCCCAAGGCCGCTCGTCGTCTGCACCATGCCGATCAGCCGCTCGCCGGCCAGGGCGTCGTCGACCATGTTCAGGTAGCGCGGCTCGAAGATGTTCAGCGGCAGCTCGCCGTGCGGCAGCAAGAGCGCCGCGTCCAGCGGGAAGATCGGGATCACCGCCGGCAGGTCCGCCGCCTTGCGAGGATAGGTGCGGGCCATCGGCGCCGGACCTTTGGCCTTACGAGAACAGGATCGAGGACAGCCGCCGCCGGCCGGCCTTGGCGACGTCGGACATCGCCCCGGCGGCCTCGAACACCACCAGCAGCTGCTTGCGCGCCGCCTCGTCCCTCCAGGCGCGGTCGCGGGCGATGATGTCGAGCAGCTGGTCGGCCGCCTCGCCCAGCTTGCCGTCGGCGGCCAGCGCCTTGGCCAGGTCGAACCGGCCTTGCAGGTCGTTCGGGTCGGCGGCGACCTTGGCCTGAAGGGCGCGGGTTTCGCCCTCGTCCGGCGCCGCGGCGGCCAGGGCCAGGGCCGCGCGCACGCTGGCCAGGTCCGCGTCCTTGGCGTCGGCCGGGGCCATCTCGGCGACTTCCGCCGCGCGTTCCAGGTCGCCGCCGCTCAGGTAACAGCGCGCCAGGCCGGCGATGGCCTTCAGATTGTCCGGCTCGGCCTGCAGCGCCTCGGCATAGGCCTGGGCCGCGCCCCCCACGTCGCCGGCCTCCAGGTCGGCCTTGGCGAGGTCCAGCAGCTGGTCGATGTGCGACGGCCCGGCCGGCCCGGTCAACTGGCCGATGAATTCCTTGATCTTGCTTTCCGGCACCGCGCCCATGAAGCCGTCCACCGGCTTGCCGTCCTTGAAGGCGTAGATGGTCGGGATCGACTGCACGCGCAGCTGGCCCGCATAGGCCGGGTTCTTGTCGACGTCGATCTTGACCATCTTCACCGCGCCCTTGGCGGCCATGACGGCCTTTTCCAGGGCGGGGGTCAGCTGCTTGCACGGGCCGCACCAGGTGGCCCAGAAGTCGACGATCACCGGCTGGGTCTTCGAGGCCTCGATGACGTCGGCCATGAAGCCGGCGTCGGAGCCGTCCTTGATCAGATCCGCCTTGGCGGCGGTCGGCGCGGTCTCTCCAAGCATGATCGGCTCTTCGTCGTCCTATCTTTTCACGGACCCCTAAGATGGGCGGATGGGACGCCGGCCGCAACGGGGACTTTGCGCCCCACTCCCGCTCATCCCCGCGAAGGCGGGGATGAGCGGATTAATTAGGCGAACTCCACCACGACCGGCTCGATGCTCAGGGCGGCCAGGAAGGCCAGGAAGCCGGCGCGCGACACCTGGGTGGTGGCGGTGTTGGTCAGGGGATGGAAGTTCAGCGGGTCGGCGCGCAAGAGGGCCGCATCGACGATCAGCGTCACCCGGCGTGTCTCATCGTTGATCAGCGCGAACGGCGTCACCGAGCCCGGCTCGACCCCCAGCACCTCGCCCATCAGCGCCGCCGAGCCGAACGACAGCTTCGCCGCCCCGATCCGCGCCGGCAGCGCCTTCAGGTCGATCCTCGTCTCGCCAAGCGCGGTGATCAGCCAGAGCCGCCCCTTGGCGTCCTTCAGGAACAGGTTCTTGGTATGCCCGCCGGCCAGCCTGGCCTTGACCGCCTCGCCCTCGCCGTAGTGAAACACCGCCGCGTGCTCCAGCGTCGTGTGGGCGATCCCGGCCCGGTCCAGAAACGCGAACAGCTCGTCAGGCGCGGCCTTCAGCATGGCCCAGCCTTTACCCACGACACCCTGGCCGGCTCAAGGGGCCGCACCGACCTCTATTAAGATCCGTCATCGCCCGACTTGATCGGGCGACCCATGATCACCGTCCTTGATCCGGTGTTCATGGATCCCCCGCATTCCGCCGCGCTCCAGCGGGGGATGACGGTTGAGGTGTGGACCGATAACGCTCTAGGACAGCGACACCACACGCCACCCCCCAAGGCCTCGCCATGCAGCAGCTCGAATGCTTCGCCACCACCAGCCGACCGCCCGACATCGTGCCCGGACGGCCGCAGCGGGCCTGGATGGACGCTTTCGACGACAAGCACGCCTATCGCTGCCTGCCGCTGACCATGGCCAATTCCACCGGCTGGGAGATCCTCTGCCCCATGGCCTTCACCGCCGAATGGAACGGCGGGACCCACCAGCAGGACATCACCCTTTCCACCCACACCCCGCACCCGGACTTCCACGACTTCGTCAAGTCGCACTTCTCCCACGGCGTCCTGACCTTCCACCCCGGCTATCTGTTCCGCACCCCGCCCGGCTGGTCGATGTGGGCCATGGGTCCGCCCAACCACGTCAAGGACGGCATCCAGCCCCTGGCCGGCCTGGTCGAGACCGACTGGCTGCCCTTCCCCTTCACCATGAACTGGATCTTCACCCGCCCGGGCAAGGTGCGCTTCGCGCGCGGCGAGCCCTTCTGCTTCATCACCCTGGCCCAGGACAAGCTCTTGGAATCCATCGAGGTGGTGCAGCGGCCGCTGGAGTCCGACGAGGTGATGCGCGAGCGCTACGAGACCTGGGCCGCCCAGCGCACCGCCTTCAACGAGCGGATCTTCAAGGGCGAGCCGGAAGCCGTCAAGGCCGCCTGGCAGCGCTACTATTTCCGCGGCCAGGCGCCGGGCGAGCCCGACTTCAAGCCCGTCGAGCACGTCAACAAGCGACGCCTGTCGGCCCCGCGCCACCGCCGCTGAACCGCGCTTGCAAACCACGAGGGCCTCTGCGATAAGCCGCCCTCTTCAAGGCCTGGGCGACCAGGCCGGAGCGCGGGCGTAGCTCAGGGGTAGAGCACAACCTTGCCAAGGTTGGGGTCGTGAGTTCGAATCTCATCGCCCGCTCCAAATTTTCCCCGAGGAAATCAGTGACCTTAAACGGCCCTTCGGGGCCTTTTTTGCTCCCCCGGGCGCTTCCCCGCGGCGATGCGGAGCCATCGGAAGAACGAGGGGCCGCGCGCTCTGATCCTTCTCCCCTCGCGCTCTCGACGGTGGCGGGTCGGAGACCCGTCGGATGAGGGGCCGCGCCGCGCCCTCCGATCAGCGCTATTCTTTTTCCGTCATGGCCCGACTTGTTCGGGCCACCCATGATCACCGTCTCGGATCAGTGTCTATGGGCCCCCTGCATTGGCTGCTACGCGCCTCTGCTTCGCAGTCCGCCTTTGGCTACAGCGGGGGTGACGGGGTTTTGTTGCACCAACCTCGACGGGCTTCGCTCTGGCGCCAACCTTGAATAAGCGGCCTTCCTTATTGAAGGATAAGGGCGCATCCTTCAACAGAGTCCGGAGCCAATTGAAGGACCGCGCGTGACGGACCGGGAAAATCGGCGGCTCGGCGCCTTCGTCGAGACAAGCACGGGGGGCGAGCGGGTGCACGCCTATGTCCCCGCTCCTCTGCCGCCCGACCCGCCGCTCGATCTGGCGCGCTTCATGCGGCTCTACGAGCGCGCCATGGCCGCCGTCGGACGCCTCGACGGCGTCACGACGATCCTGCCGTCGACGCCCCTGTTCCTCTACATGTATGTCCGCAAGGAGGCTCTGCTGTCCTCGCAGATTGAGGGCACGCAATCCTCCCTTTCCGACCTGCTGCTGTTCGAGAACGACCAAACGCCGACCGTCCCGTTGGACGACGTGACCGAAGTCTCGAACTATGTGGCGGCAATCGAGCATGGCGTCTCTCGGATGCGGGATGGATTTCCGCTATCGCTGCGGCTGATCCGCGAGATGCACGCCATCCTGCTCAAATCGGGGCGGGGCGCCGCCAAGCAGCCCGGCGAGTTCCGCCGTTCGCAAAACTGGATCGGCGGCACGCGGCCGGGCAACGCCCTGTTCGTGCCGCCGCCGCCCGACCGGTTGGACGACTGCCTGGGCGCGCTGGAGCGCTTTCTCCACAGCGAGGATCCGGCGCTGCCGCCGCTCATCCGCGCTGGCCTGGCCCATGTCCAGTTCGAGACGATTCATCCCTTTCTCGACGGCAACGGGCGGCTTGGCCGGCTGCTCATCACGCTGATCCTGTGCGAGGCCGGGGTTTTGCGTGAGCCGATCCTCTATCTCAGCCTGTTTCTGAAATCCCGGCGCGACGACTATTACCGGCTCCTCCAGGAGGCCCGACAGGCCGGGACCTGGGAAACCTGGATGGAATTCTTCCTGACCGGGGTCGCCGAAACCGCCGAGCAGGCGGTCGCGACCGCCCGCGAACTGATCGGCATGTTCGACGCCGACCGGCGGAAGATCGCCAGCGTCGGCCGCGCCGCGCCATCCGCGCTCAGGGTGCATGAGTTGATGCAGGCTCACCCGATCGTCACCATCCAGACCGTCTCGTCCAGGCTCGGCATCTCCTTCGCGACGGCGCGCGGCGCGCTGGAAAAGCTGGCGGGCGTCGGGGTGGCGCGGGAGACGACGGGACGCCGGCGCGGCCGAATCTACGCCTATACGGACTATCTGGCCTTGCTCGATCGCGGGACCGATCCATTACCGGCCTGAGCCATTCACAGACGGCAAAGACGTCATCCATCAAGTCCCCCGCCAGCCTGACGTATCGTTGGCCCCTCTTTTTCCGTCATGGCCCGACTTGATCGGGCCACCCATGATCACCGTCGAATGTGGTTGTTCATGGGTCCCCCGCATTCCGCTTCGCTCCAGCGGGGGATGACGGTTTAGAGGTCGGCGCAACCCCTCGAGGGGAGCCAGCGCTATTCTTTTCCCGTCATGGCCCGACTTGATCCACGGCTGTCCGGTTCATGCGGGACACAGGTCTAAGCATAGCTGTCGTGGGTCGGCGACAGGTATTAGCGGTGGCTTGAGGAGTCGATCGAGCCGGCGTCTGTGCATGATATTGACGCGGACGAGGCGTGCGAAGGCCA
>DASQSO010000129.1:0-2039 GCA_035642335.1 Caulobacteraceae bacterium | reverse complement strand
GGTGGAACGAAAATAGAACTTGAACGCGAGAACAAACCACGTACATTCGCCCCACGGCTGCAGACGGCCCGCTTGCGGGCGAGAATCGTGGCAGGAAAGGCGCTCCAGTGAACCAGACGGTGTTGCGACTCGTGGGACAAGGCGAAGGCGACAAGCAGCGGGCCCTCGACGCGGCCATCGCCCAGATCGACCGGGCGTTCGGCAAGGGCTCGGTGATGAAGCTGGGGTCCAAGGGCTCCAAGTTGGACATCGAGGTCATCTCCACCGGCTCGCTGGGCCTGGACCTGGCGCTGGGCGTGGGCGGCTTGCCGCGCGGGCGGGTGGTCGAGATCTACGGCCCGGAGAGCTCGGGCAAGACCACCCTCGCCCTACACGTAGTGGCCGAGGCCCAGAAGGCCGGCGGCGTGGCTGCCTTCGTCGATGCCGAGCACGCGCTGGTCCCGGGCTACGCCGGCAAGCTCGGGGTCAACCTGGACGACCTGCTGGTCTCCCAGCCCGACAACGGCGAGCAGGCGCTGGAAATCACCGACACCCTGGTGCGCTCGGGCGCGGTGGACATAGTGGTGGTCGACTCTGTCGCCGCCCTGACCCCCAAGGCCGAGATCGAGGGCGAGATGGGCGACAGCCTGCCCGGCCTGCAAGCGCGCCTGATGAGCCAGGCCCTACGCAAGCTCACCGCCTCGATCTCCAAGTCCAAGTGCATGGTGATCTTCATCAACCAGATCCGCATGAAGATCGGGGTGATGTACGGCAGTCCGGAAACCACCACCGGCGGCAATGCGCTGAAATTCTACGCCTCGGTCCGGCTCGACATCCGCCGCATCGGCTCGGTCAAGCTGCGCGACGAGATCGTCGGCAACAATGTCCGGGTGAAGGTGGTCAAGAACAAGGTCGCCCCGCCGTTCCGAGAGGTCGAGTTCGACATCATGTACGGCCAGGGCATCTCCAAGCTCGGCGAGATCATCGATCTCGGCGTCGAGGCCGGCGTGGTCGAGAAGTCCGGCTCCTGGTTCTCCTACAACAGCCAGCGGATCGGCCAGGGCCGCGACAATGCCCGCGAGTTCCTGAAGGTTAATCCGGACATGGCGGCGGAGATCGAAAAGGCGGTGCGCGGCAACGCCGGGGCCATCGTCGAAGAGCTGCTGGTCGGCGCTCCGTCGGAAAACGAGGACGAATAGGGTCAAACCGGGCCCTATTGATGGGGCTGGGCTGAAACGCTGCTTGGCGAAGCGGCGCGCCATTTCTATATGGACGCGCCATTCGTTGGAACGCCATGCCCAGCCTGAACACCATCCGAAGCGACTTCCTCACCTATTTCGCCGATCGCGATCATAAGGTGATCGCGTCCGCGCCCCTCGTGCCGCGGAGCGATCCGAGCCTTTTGTTCGTCAACGCCGGCATGGTGCCGTTCAAGAATGTCTTCACCGGCGCCGAACGGCCGCCGGCGTTGCGGGCGACCTCGGCGCAGAAGTGCGTGCGCGCCGGCGGCAAGCACAATGACCTCGACAACGTCGGCTATACCGGCCGCCACCAGACCTTCTTCGAGATGCTGGGGAACTTCTCCTTTGGCGACTATTTCAAGGAAGGCGCGATCGAGCTGGCCTGGGCCTTCATCAACCGCGACCTCGGCCTGCCCAGGGACCGGCTGATCGTCACCATCCATCCTAAGGACGAGGACGCCGCCGAGCTCTGGAAGAAGATCGCGGGCTTCAGCGACGAGGCCATCATCCGGCTGGAAGAGAACTTCTGGTCCATGGGCGACACCGGCCCGATCGGCACCAATACCGAGATCTTCTACGACCACGGCGAGGCCGTGCCCGGCGGCCCGCCCGGCAGTCCCGACGAGGACGGCGACCGGTTCGTCGAGATCTGGAACCTGGTCTTCATGCAGTGGGAGCGTCTCGCCGACGGCTCCCAGCGCGACCTGCCCAAGCCTCAGATCGACACCGGCCTGGGCCTGGAGCGGACGGCCACCGTGTTGCAGGGCGTGCACAACAACTATGACATCGACCTGTTCAAGACCCTGATCGAGGCCAGCG
>DASQSO010000128.1:0-8496 GCA_035642335.1 Caulobacteraceae bacterium | reverse complement strand
TGTAACCCCGTGAGACGTTGGCGTAGAGCAGCGTCCTGGGGAGGGCCTGCCAGTCCAGGCCCGCGCGCCAGGAGACGTTGTCTTCGTCCAGCGTGCTGACCGTGAGCTGGGGAACGAACTGGGCATTGGCGGTCACGCAGGCGCCGGGCGGAATTGGCGGATTCGGCGGCAGGCCGAGCGAGCCGCGGACTAGGTTTTCGAACGGCCCGAACACCGAGGCCGCATTGCCGTCGCCGCTGTCCGACGAACAGCCGTTGAAGCGGTCGATCGCGCGGGTGTAGCGCACGCCGCCGTCCAGCTTCAGCGTGTCGGTCAAACTGTAGTCGACATTGCCGAACACCGCCCAGGACTGGCTGTCCTGGTTGTCGGTGTCGCGGAAGTCGTTGAACAGTGGAAGCCCGAATCCGGCAAAGGTGAACGCCTCGGTGCTGCCGCTCAGATTGTCGAAGTTGGTCTCGCGCACGCTGTCCGACGAATAGTCGCCGCCGACCACCAGGTCGGCGCGGCCGATGTGGCCAGAGAGCCGGTCCTCCTCGTACCAGGAGCTGATCGAGCCCAAGGTCAGCTGCTGCAGCAGGGAGAGGTCGGTGCCGTCGGTGTCGACCGGCTGGTTCTCCTCATAGTGGCTGTAGGAGGTTAGCGAGGTGAAGGTAAGCCCGTTCGAGAAGGTGTAGTCGGCGCGCAGGTTCGCCTGCACGAACTGGTTGTCGCGGCGATAATTCTGCCCGGGGTTAAAGTCGGCCGCGGTATCCTTGTGCGGCGCGATCGGAACGGTGGCCAGCGCCGGCACCAACGCCGCGGCGGCTGGCAGGCCGAGCACGGCGATGGTCTGCGCCGCCTGGGTGTCGGAGTGGTCTACGTAACCGTTGAGGCCGAATTCGACCTTAAAGTTGCTGGTCGGCCGCCAGTCCAGCAGCAACCGGCCGCTGGTCAGGTCCTGAAGGCCGTTGTGTGCGCCGGTGACATAGCTGGTCTGCCAGTCGTCCGCGCCGTCGTGACGGACGGCGAGGCGGGCGCTGAGCGTGTCGCTGAGCGGACCGCTGACGAAGCCGCCCAGGCTGGTCGCGTTGTAGTTACCGTAGCTGGCGTCAAGGCCCGCCTGGAAGGTCTTGGTCGGCTTGGCGGCGATCAGGTTGATCGCGCCGCCGGTGGAGTTCTGGCCGAACAGGGTGCCTTGCGGGCCTTCCAGCACCTCGATGTGGTCGAGGTCGAGGTTGCCGCCGAGCGTCTCGATGGTGAACGGGACCGGGAACTGGTCGTTGTAGACGCTGACCGTCGCACGGCCGCCGAGGCTGATGTCGACGAAGCCCACGCCGCGCAGTGTGTAGATGGGCGAGCCCACCTGCGAGGTGGTGAAGGTGAAGCCCGGCACCGCGCGTCCGAGGTCGGTGATGCGGGTAATGCCCTGGGTGGCGAGCTGGCGGCCGCTGACCACGGCGATGGACAACGGCACGCGGTTGACCGTCTCCACGCGCTTGCGCGCGGTGACGAGGATCTCGCCGGAGGCCGAGGCGGCGACGCTCGCCGCAGGGGCGGGCTGGTCGGCTGCGCGAGCGGCCGGCGCGACAAGCGCCAGCAGCGAGGCGCCCGCCAGAGCCAGGGTCGCCGTGCGCGCAGACGCGGTCGAATTCGTCTTGAGATGTTGCATGGAGCGGCCCTCCCATTCCGCCTGCAATGCGCGGGGGTTCGGCCCCAGCGCTTATTTTTCTACATCGTAGAATGTTTACAGATTTAGGCGTCTATTTTTTGTTGTCAAGTTTCTCGACGCCGCGGTATCAATCACGGAGGCAATGACGGATAAAATGCGCGCGGAAGGCGGGCCTTCCCGTGAACAGGACAGGGGGAACTCCAAGATGCCGGTGGAAATTCAGGGCTCGGTCGCGCCGGGTTTCGAGCGGGTGGCCCATTGTTTCGCCGCAAACTTCGTGCGCGAAGACGGCTATGCCGAGCTGGGCTGCTCCTTCGCCGCCTATCGGGGCGAGGAGCTGGTCGCCGATCTCTACGGCGGCTGGCGCGACGCGGGCCGCACCATTCCCTGGACCCGCGACACCCTGGTCAACATCTGGTCGGCGACCAAGGGGGTCACGGCGCTGGAGGTTGCGGTACTGGTCGACCGCGGCCTGATCGACTACGCCGCGCCCGTCGCCCGCTACTGGCCGGAGTTCGCCCAGAACGGCAAGGCCGAGGTCACCGTCTCGCAGCTGCTGTCGCACCAGGCCGGGCTGCCCGGGTTCGTCGAGCGCACCGCGGTCACCGACTTCTACGACTGGACGGTGGTCACCGAGCGCCTGGCGCGCCAGGCACCGATGTGGACGCCAGGCGAGAAGAACGCCTACCACGCCATGACCTTCGGGTTCCTGGCCGGCGAGCTGGTCCGGCGTGCCTCGGGCATGAGCGTCGGCCAGTTCCTGGCCAGGGAGGTCGCCGGCCCGCTGCACGCGGATGTGTGGATCAGTCTGCCGGAGAGCGAGGAGGGCCGCGTCGCACCGCTCGTGCCCTCGCCGAATCAGGCGCCGTTCGACAGAGACGCCATGCCGCCCGAGGCCCGCGCCGGAGTCAGCAACCCGGACATGGAGCCGACCCTGCCGAACAACCGCGCCTGGCGGGCGGCGGAGATTCCCGCCGGCAATGGACACGCGACCGCGGTCGGGCTCGCGCGGCTCTACGCCATGGCCGCGAACGGCGGCTCATTCGACGGCGTCACCCTCATGCGGCCGGAGACGGTGGCGGCGCTTAACACCGTGCAGACCGAGCGTGTCGACCTCGGCGTCGGCATCGCGCCGCGCTGGCGCAACGGCATGGCGGGCAGCGTCATGGACATGTTCGGCCCAAACCCGGAGGCGTTCGGCCACCCGGGATGGGGCGGCTCGTTCGGTTCGGCCGATACCGACAATTGCATCGCACTGGGCTACGTGGTCAACCAGATGGGCGACCGGGCGGTGGGCGACCCCCGCGGCACGGATCTCGCCAACGCCGTCTACGCCTGCCTGTGATCCTAGTACCGAAGCAAGCCTCTGCGCGCTGGCGCGGTGATTCTCCGTATAAGATTTCCAGCTGGGTCTGATCGTGGCCGCACCTACGAGACGTCAACGGCGGATGAGCCCGCCCGAGCTGGCCGTGATCCGGCCGGCCGACGAGGCCGCCGCCACCGCCCCACGCGGGCGCGGGCGGCCTGCGAAACGGAGCTTGAAGCTGCAGATGCTGCTGGACGGCGCGGCCGAGCTGTTCAACCTATGCGGAATCTCCGCGACGTCGGTGGCGGACGTGGCCGACATCCTCGGCCTCTCGCGAGCCTCGCTCTACTACTACGTCGACGACCGCGAGGACCTGGTCTTCCAGTGTTACCTGCGCGCGTGCGAGCTCACGGCCGACGACCTGGCCGCGGCCGCCGGCGAGCCCACCGGCCTCTCCCGCACACTGGTCTTCGTCGAGCACGCGCTCCTATCCACCCGGCCGACGGCGGCGGTGCTGAGCGAGATCGACGTCTTGAACGGCGCTCGCGCGCAGTCGGTGAAGGCCGCCAACGACCGCAACACCGCGAACCTTATCGGCTTCATCGCTCAGGGGATGGAAGACGGTAGCATCCGCGCCTGCGACCCCGAAGTGATCGCCCAGGCCATCGCCGGCATGCTCGCCTGGGCGCAGCTCCTGCCGCAGTGGTCGGGCAGCAAGCAGATGCAGCTGCTACGCGCGCGGACGTCCAAGACGATGATCTCGCTGCTGACCACCGGGCTGGCCGTGGAGCGCGGCCGGCCGTTCCGCTGCCGCATCGACGTCGAGCAGTTCCAGCGCACCCTGGTCAACGCCTTCGACAGGCGCGAGGCGTCGTCGGTGAAGATCGACCAAGTGCTGGCGGCCGCTTCACGGCTGTTCAACCGCAACGGCATTGAGGCGACGTCGGTGGATTCGATCGCCGCATCGCTCGGCGTCACCAAGGGCGTTCTCTACCACTACCTGGCCGACAAGTCGGAACTGGTGACCCGCTGCTACGAACGCGCCTTCGACTTCTATGACCAGTTCATCGAGGTGTCGAAGCGCGAGGGCGGAAGGGGCCTGGATCGGGCGCTAATCAACGGACACCTCAACATCCAGGCGCATATTTCCTCGATCACCCCGCTCATGCCGCAGCCTGGCTTCGGGGCGGTGCCGGAAGCGCGCCGGATGTCGTTGATGAAGCGCGGCCGGCGCGAGAACGAGGTGGTGGCGGATCTGCTGCGGGAAGGGGCCGCCGACGGGTCGGCCGTGGCCTGCGACGCGGCCATGGTCACGCACATCTGCGCCGGCGCGTTCGGGTGGATCCCCAAGTGGCTGCCCGCCGACGACACGCGCACCCGCTTCGAGATCGCCGACGAGATCTGCGCCGTGCTCGCCAACGGGCTGAGCGCTGCCTGATCGCCGTCCTTCCGGCTCTGCCAGGAATCGAACGTTCGCACCGTGACCTGAATGTCCCGATTCCGGAGGGGGACGAATGTCCAATGGCGCACTTCAGCCCTTGGGCGGCGGCAAAGCGCTATGTCCACCGGCCACCCCGTGCAGACCTCCGAGGAGTCCGCGTGTCGGCAAACCAGCGCGGCTCCCGGCCTATGACCCCACCGCCTAGGCCGCGGCCCGTCCCTTCGCCTTGGCCGACGTCCTAGCCGGACCGGCGCCCCTGGCCTGAGGCGTCGGGAAGACCAGGCGGGCGGTGACGCCGCCGTGGTCGTTGGTCGCCAGCTCCATGCGCCCGCGCAACTGGCGGGCGAAGGCGGTCATCAGGGCGCGGCCGACGCCGGCCCCAGCCAGCTCCGGCGCGGCGCCGGAGCCCTCGTCGATGATCGCCAGCTCCGCCTCGTCGCCATCGACGGTGAACCTTACCCGCAGCATGCCGCCGCGCAGGGCGAGCGCGTGCTTCTGCGCATTGCTGATCGCCTCGACCGCGAAGAGGGCGAGCGGAGCGAGCTTGTCGGGATCGATGATCAACTCGTCGGCCTCGAGCTCGGTGGCGATCAGCTCGCCATGCTCCTGCTGCTCGACGATGAGCTGGGCGACCAGGTCGCCGAGGAACTGGCGGATGTCGACCCGCTTCAGGTCGACGCCCTGGTAGAGGGCGCGATAGATCAGGGCCAGCGCATTGATCCGCTGGCGGGTGTCAAACATGGCCTCGCGCGCGGCCGGGTCGGCGAGGGCGCGCTGCTGCATGGACAGAAGCGAACTGATCACCTGCAGATTGTTCCGCACCCGGTGATGGATCTCGCGCATCAGCGCGTCCTTCTGCGCCAGAGTCGCCAGCAGCGAGGTGTCGCGCGTCTCGATCGCCTCGGCCATGGCGGTCATGGAATGGGCCAGGTCGCGAATCTCCGGCGGGGCGCGGTCGGCCTGCACCGGACGCACCGTGAAGCGGCCGCGAGCATAGATCCCGGCGATCCGCTGCAGATAGTGAAGCCAACGGATCACCACCCGCTCGGTGACGATCACGACGGCGACCAGCGCCAACAGGAAGGCCAGCAGCGGAAACACCACGCCCGAGAGCGGGTTGAGCTTGGCCCAGGAGAACCAGCCCTCGACCGGCGCGGAGAGCACGACGAAGACGTCGCCCGTCAGCGGCGCGGCCGAATAGACTCTTGGAGCGCCGCGCTGGTCGGGGCCATAGTCGATGACCGAGCCCCGCGCCCCGACCTTCTCCAGGTCGAGCACCGGATTGACGGGGAAGGCAGCCGTGTCGGTGCGGGTCAGAAGGCGCCCCTGGGCATCGGCCAGCGCCACCTCGGCGCCGGCGGGCAGGGCTGGATCGGACTCGGTGGGCCGAAGGCTTTGCAGGCTGATGATCGCGGCGGCGACGCCGTCGAAGCCGCCCTCGGGCGAGGTCACGCGTTCCCCGGCCAAGAGGGCCGGGGCGCCGGGGCTCAAGGCGTCAGGCGCGCGCACCGCCAGCGACGGCTCGCCGGCGGCGAGGCGCGCGAACCAGTCGCTGGCACCGCGGGTGGGATCGGCGGGGACCGGCGCCGCCGAGCAGGTCACGTCGGCGGCGGGATCGAATCGGATGAGATTTTCGTAGCCGCCAAGCCGGTGGCTGATCTCGGAAAGGCGCTCGGCGCAAGCCGGACCGATGGACTGAGACGCCAGGGTCTCCAAAAGCACGCTCGCGCCTTCCATCCGCGCTCGCGCTGTCGCGGCGCTGCGGGCGGCGGCCAGCGCCAAGTTGGTGCGTTGGGCTTCGGAATCCTTGTAATAGGCGACGGTGAATTGGATCACACCAAGGAACAGCACCGGCAGGAGCGCCAGCGCCAGCGCCGCGCCCAACCGAAAGCGGATAGTGGTCAGCGCGGCCACCAACCTCTGCATGGCTCCATCGTCCTTAACGGCTCTGGCCCAGATGCTCGGCCTCGGCCATGATTGAATTCATCGCATCGCCCGCCGAGCGGCCGTCGCGGTCATAGGCCCCGGTCTCCAATATTCCCTGCAAGGCGCGCCTGGCGCGGCTGACCCGGCTTTTCACCGTGCCCACCGCGCAGCCGCAAATCTCGGCCGCCTCTTCGTAGGCGAAGCCGCCGGCGCCGACCAGGATCAGCGCCTCGCGCTGCTCGGGCGGCAGCATGCCCAGCCCCAAGCGCAGCTCGTCGAGCGCCACCGGCGCCTGCGGGTCGTCGACCGCGACCAAGGTCCGCTCGGCGGCGTCCTGATCGAGTTGGGTCTGACGCCAGGAGCGGCGCTTTTCCGAATAGAACTGGTTGCGCAGGATCATGAAGGTCCAGGCCTTCATATTGGTGCCCATCTGGTAGCTGGCGCGGGCGTCCCAGGCCTTCATCAGGGCATCCTGAGCGAGGTCATCGGCGCTGGCCTGATCGCCGGTAAGCGTGCGGGCGAAGGCGCGCAGGTGCGGAATCAGCGCGACGAGTTCGCGCTTGAAACGACCCTCCATGGCCGGATCGTCGCCGCCGGTCGCGACGGCTTCAGCTGTCATCGCGGCCCTGCGCCCTATCGTCGACGCGACGCAAAATGGCGAGAAACTCATCCGGAACCGGTTCGTTGACGACCCGGTCGAACATCTGGCGCAGCTTTACGCCGATCGCCTGCTGACGCAGCCGCGCTTCGTCGAGGGCGCGTCGCGGCGCCCGCTTCGCGGCCTCGACCGACTCGTCCTCGGCTTTCGCCTTGGCGTTCCGCCGTTCCAAACTCCGCCCCCCTTGATTCTGACTCATCATCGCAAACACTCGTCCGGCCACCGCCAACGCGCTGGAACGTCGATGGTTCCCAGAAAACAAGCTTAGCCGGGAACCAATGACCAAGCGTGGCGTTTGATCTCCGCTGCGACAGCCTTGCTGGCGCCATCATCGTGTGACTGTAATCTTCGCGCCCCGCCGAGGAGGCGAAAGGGGAATAAATGAGTCTTTTAGCTCGACTGGCGCCCCATCTCCCTTACGTGCGCCGATATGCGCGCGCGCTCACCGGCGACCAGCCCGTCGGCGACGCCTATGTGCGAGTGACGCTTGAGGCGCTGGCGGCCGGCGAACGGGTCCTTGAGCCGAACATGAGCCCGAGGGTGGCGCTCTACCACGTCTTCCATACCATCTGGTGCTCAACCGGCGCCCAGCTCGAGGCGCGCCCCGACGACGTCGCCGCGATCGGCGGCGACGCCTCTTCGCGGCTGATGCGCATTGCGCCCAGGTCGCGCCAGGCCTTCCTGCTCACCGCCCTTGAAGGCTTCACACCCAGCGAGACGGCGCAGATCCTGCAAACCGACTTCACGGGGGTCGAGCAGTTGATCGCCGAGGCGCAGACTGAGATCGACGCCGAGTTGGCCACCGACGTGCTGATCATCGAGGACGAACCGGTGATCGCGGCCGACATCGAGGCGCTAGCCCGCGAACTCGGCCACAACATCGTCGATATCGCCGCCACCCGCGGCGAGGCCATCGAGGCGGTGGCCAGGCACAAGCCCGGCCTGATCCTGGCTGACATCCAGCTGGCCGACGGCTCCTCCGGCATCGACGCGGTGCGCGAGATTCTCGGGCGCCTGGACGTGCCGGTGATCTTCATCACCGCCTTCCCCGAGCGGCTTTTGACTGGCGAGCGGCCGGAGCCGACCTTCCTGATCACCAAGCCCTTCCAGCCGGAGACGGTGAAGGCGGCGATCGGCCAGGCGCTGTTCTTTCATCCGGTGCGCGGCAAGGCGATCGGCAGCCAAGCCGTCGCTTAAGCCGCTTTCGCCACCTGCCGCGGAACGTCTCCAATCCAAGTCGCGTTCTTGATCGTGAAGCCGCTCGCACCTGCGGCGGTGTTTCACACCAAGGAGACGACCATGCTCGGCTGGGCCGCGGTCTTTTTCATTCTCGCCATCGTCGCGGGGCTTTTGGGTTTCGTGGCGCTGGCCGGCATCGCGGCCTCGATCGCCAAGATCCTTTTCCTGGTCTTCCTGGTCCTGCTGGTGGTGAGCTTCGTCGTCCGCGCCGTGCGCGGCCAGTCCGTCGTGTAGGCAAGGCGCGGCGCCGGCCAGACCTCCGAAAATTTTTAGGGGCT